>NZ_DATJIY010000277.1:0-8235 GCF_035492835.1 Dinghuibacter sp. | reverse complement strand
AAAAAAGGCGGCCCGAAGGGCCGCCTGTATCGTGCGCAAAAAACCGGTGCTTGGAGGCCGCGAGGCCGCGGCGTGGAAGCTGCGAGGCCGCGGCGCGGGGGCTGCGGTCAGGGCGCCGCAGTCCGGAGGTGGCGGGTTATTTGAGGTTCATGTCGTCGATGATTGACTTGATCTTGGCATCGAGCTGCGCCTCGACCTTCTCGTAGTCGGCGACGTCGGCCAGCGGGGCGTTGACGCTGAAGTAGAATTTGATCTTGGGCTCGGTGCCGCTGGGGCGGGCGGAAATCTTGGTGCCGTCGGCCAGCAGGAACTGGAGGACGTTGGACTTGGGGAGGGTGAGCGGGTAGATTTCGCCGTTCTCCAGGTTCCGGCCGATCTGTTTCTGGTAGTCGAGGACGGTTTTGACGGCGACGCCGGCGATGGTCGTGGGCGGCGACTGGCGGTAGCCTTCCATCATCTGCGCGATCTCTTCCTGGCCGTGCATCCCCTTTTTGGTCAGGGATATGAGGGACTCCTTATAAAAACCGCAGTCCTTGTAGAGCTCGATGAGCTTGTCGTAGAGGCTGCGGCCCTTTTGCTTTTCGTAGGCGGCCATCTCGCAGAGGATGGCGACCGCGGTGACGGCGTCCTTGTCGCGGACCTTGTCGCCGACCATCAGGCCATAGCTTTCCTCACCGCCGATGATGTAGTGTTCCTTGCCTTCCTTTTCCTTGATCAGCTCGGCTATCCATTTGAAACCGGTGAGGACGTTGTAGCAGTGTACGCCGTACTTGCCGGCCAGGACGTCGATCATGTCGGAGGTGACGATGGTCTTCACGACCATGTCGTTGGGGGTGGCGATGCCCTTGGCCTTACGGGCCTCCATGAGGTAGTTGAAGGCCAGGACGGCGGTCTGGTTGCCATTCATGAGCACCCATTTGCCCTTATGGTCCTTGATGCCGATGCCGACGCGGTCGGAGTCGGGGTCGGTGCCGGCCAGGATGTCGGCGTCGATCGACTGGGCCAGCTTGAGGCCGAGGCTCATGGCGCCGGGCTCTTCGGGGTTGGGGTTGACGACGGTCGGGAAATTCCCGTCCGGCGTGGCCTGTTCCTGGACGATGTGGATGTTGGTAAAACCGTAGCGTTTCAGGTCGTCGGGGACGAGCATGATGCCGCTTCCGTGGATGGGGGTATAGACGATCGACAGGTCGTGCTGCTGGGCGATGATGTCGGGGTAGACCGACTGGCTCTTCGACATTTCGATAAACGCTTCGTCCATGTCCTTGCCGATGCTCGTGATGTTCTGGGCTCCCCCACCCCACTTGACCTCGTCCAGGGACTCGATCTTGCCGACCTCGATCATGACGTTCTTATCGTGCGGCGGCACCAGCTGGCCGCCGTCGTTCCAATAGGCTTTATACCCGTTGTACTCTTTGGGGTTGTGGGAAGCGGTGAGCACGACACCCCCATGGCAGTGGAGGGTGCGGATGGCGAAGGACAACTCCGGCGTGGGTCTCAGGCTCTCGAAGAGGAATACCTTGATGCCGTTGGCGGCCATGACGTTCGCGGTGATCTCGGCGAACTTGCGGCTGTTGTTGCGGCAGTCGTGGGCGATGGCCACGCGGACCTCGCCGGTCACCTGCTGCCTGAGGTAGTTCGCGTAGCCCTGGGTCGCCATCCCGACGGTATACTGGTTCATCCGGTTGGTGCCGGGCCCCATGATGCCCCGCAGCCCGCCGGTCCCGAATTCCAGGGTCTGGTAGAAGGCGTCGTTGAGCTCGTCGGGGTTGTTCTTCTGGAGGTCCTGGATGGCGGCTTTGGTTTCAGGATCGTAGTTACCCTGAAGCCAGGAATTCACACGCTGTTGAGTCTGGTTATCCATTTTTGGTTAGTTTTCGTTTGGTGCTATTCGAGCCACGCGCCCGTTACGCGGCCGTTTTCCACGCCCACGAAGATATGCTCCTGGAGCGTCGTGGACAAAGAAAGTCCGATGTAGTCCGCCTGCACGGGGAACGCCTTGTGGGCGCGGTCCACCAGCACCAGGGTCTGGAGACCCGCGGGATGCTTTTCGAGGAAGGGCTTCAGGGCGTAGATCAGGGTCTTCCCGCTGTTGGCCACGTCGTCGACCAGGATGATGGTTTGTCCGTCGATGGGGAGGTCCTTGGACAACCGGATGGCTCCGGGGTGTCTTTTGTCCAGCTGTATTTCCAACAGGTCCGCCGTCAGACCGATCTTTTCGAGCATATGCCGTAAGAGGACGGCAATGTGCATGCCATTTTCGTGTACCCCCGCCAGGACCAGGGAGGATACGCCCGTGTTCCGCTCCGCTATCTCATAGGCCATCCGCTGTAACTTCCGTCCTGCCGCCTCCGCGGAAAGGATGTATTTTCTGTCGCTCATGCTGAACCTGTTTTCAGGCCCGAATTTACATTAAATTAGCGGGCACAAACCAAGAATATGCACGTTCTGCAGGAGATCATCTTTGTCCTCGTGCTGCTGGGAGCGGCGGGGCTTTTCGCCCGGAAGACCGGGAAGATCCGCCGGAATATCCGGTTGGGAAAGCCGGATGAACCCGCGGCCGTTGAAACGGACGCGATCGGGTCGGCCGGCGGTGATAAGCGCACGGCTGCGACCGGGTCGGCCCGCACGACCGCACGCCGCTGGAAGCGCACGCTCATCTACGCGCTGGGGCAAAAGCGGCTTTTCCGCTATCCCCTGGTGGGCGTGCTCCACTTCTTTATATACATCGGGTTTATCATTATCAACCTCGAAATTCTCGAGATCGTCCTGGACGGCGTGCTGGGGACGCACCGGATATTCTCCGGTTTCATGGGCGGCTGGTACGCGCCCTTTATCGACGCCTTCGAAATCCTGGCGGTGCTGGTGCTGGTGTCCTGCGCGGCGTTTTTGATCCGGCGCAACGTCCTACGGGTACGCCGGTTGAATACTTCCGACCTGAAGGGCTGGCCGAGGGAGGACGCAAATATAATCCTGGTGACGGAGATTATCCTTATGGGGTTGTTCCTTACGATGAACGCCGCGGACGGCGGGTATCTCGTGTCTTCGTGGCTCCCTGTCGGCCGTTCCGGGGGGCTGGCGCTGACGTGCTGGTGGCTCCACATCATCGGGGTGCTCGCGTTCCTGAACTATCTCCCCTACTCCAAGCACTTTCACATCATACTCGGGTTCCCGAATACGTATTACGCGCCGTTGGAGCCGCCCGGCGAAATGGTCAATATGCCAGCGGTGCAGCAAGAGGTTTCTTATATCTTCCATCCGGAGCTGGCGCCTTCCGGCGGAGCCGCTCCCGAGCACTTCGGCGCCCGGGACGTTTTTCAGCTGAGCCGGCGGCAGCTCCTCCAGGCTTACTCCTGTACCGAGTGCGGGCGCTGCTCCGCGGCCTGCCCCGCCAACCAGACCGGCAAAAAGCTGTCGCCGCGGAAGATCATGATGGATACCCGCGACCGGTTGGAAGAGGTCGGGCGGAACATCGACGCCAACGGGTCCTTTAAGGATGACGGCAAGACGTTGCTGCATAACTATATCACCCCCGAAGAGCTCCGCGCCTGCACCACCTGTAACGCCTGCGTGCAGGAGTGCCCGGTGAGCATCAGCCCGCTGTCGATCATCCTGGAGCTGCGGCGGTCGCTGGTGATGGAGGAGAGCTCCGCGCCGGCGGAATGGAACGGGATGTTCTCCAATATCGAGAACAACTTCGCACCGTGGAAGTTCTCGCCGGACGAGCGGGGACGCTGGGCGGAAGGGGCCTAAGGGGGCGCGGGCGCCACCGGGCTATGCGCCGCCGAGCTCCACCAGCTTCTCGAAAAGGATC
This sequence comes from Dinghuibacter sp., assembly GCF_035492835.1. NCBI lineage: Bacteria > Pseudomonadati > Bacteroidota > Chitinophagia > Chitinophagales > Chitinophagaceae > Dinghuibacter > Dinghuibacter sp. Next base: position 4,424 of record NZ_DATJIY010000277.1, on the reverse strand, counting down.
TCGTATTCCGCGTTGAGGTTGTCGAGCGCCTTCGCCGTGTCCTTGTAAGCCTTTTCGGTCTGCTGGAATTTGGCGGCGTCGGCGTAGACGTCGGGGGTGCCGAGGGCGGCTTCGAGATCGGTTTTTTGCTTTTTGAGCTTGGCGATGTCGGCTTCGACCTGCTCGAAGCGGCGTTGGTTCTTTTGGAGTTCTTTTTTGGCCTCCTTGTCGATCGGCGTGTTGGGCTTTGGAGCGGCGGGCTTGGGGGGTTCGGGCGCCGTTTTTGCCGCGGCAGCGGCAGGCCCTCCTTTTGCAGGGGCGTTGTCCCCGCCTTTGGCGGAGCCCTTCGCCGGCGCGGGCGTCCCGGCGGCGCGGGCGGCCATGCGGGCCTTCCATTCGACCCATTCTTCGTAGTGCCCGACGAATTCCTTGATCTGGTGGTTCTCGTCGATCTCCCAGATCTTATTGGCGGTCTTCTGGACGAAGTAACGGTCGTGGCTGACGAGCAGGAGGCTGCCTTCGTAGCGGTTGAGGGCGTCGATCAGGAGGTTGACCGAGTGCATGTCGAGGTGGTTGGTCGGTTCGTCGAGCAACAGGAAGTTGGCCTTGCTGATGATGACCTTGGCGAGGGCGACGCGGGCCTTTTCACCGCCGCTGAGGACCTTGATCTTTTTTTCGACGTCGTCGCCGCTGAAGAGGAAACAGCCGAGGACGGTGCGGAGCTCGAACTCGGTCTTTTGCGAGCCGCTGTGGAGCATTTCGTCGATGACGGTCATGTTGACGTCGAGGGCCTCGAGCTGGTGCTGGGCGTAGAAGCTTTCCACGACGTTGTGGCCCCAGATGCGCTCGCCCGTAAAGGCCTCGGTGCCCGCAATGATGCGCAGGGCGGTCGACTTACCGCGACCGTTAGCGCCGATGAGCGCGATCTTGTCGCCGCGGTTGATCTCGACGTCGGTGTGTTCGAGGATGACGTTCGGACCGAAGGACTTGCCGGCGTCCTTGAGCGTGACGAGGACCTTACCGGGTTGCTGTCCCACCGAGAAGTTGATCCGCAGGTCGGGCCGCTCGACCTTTACGTCTTCGATCCGGTCGAGCTTGTCGAGGCGCTTCATCGCGCTTTGCGCGGCCGTTGCCTTGGTGGCCTTTGCCTTGAAGCGCTCGATAAAACGCTCCTGCTGGCGGATATAGTCCTGCTGGTTTTCGAAGGCGCGCTGCTGGAGCTCGGTCCGCAGGACCTTTTCCTCCATATAGTACGAATAGTTCCCTGAATAGATGTGCAGCTGCTGCTGGTAGAGCTCGACGATCTTGTTGACCATCCGGTCGAGGAAGTAGCGGTCGTGCGAAATGATCACCACCGAGCCCTGGTAGTGGACGAGGTATTTTTCGAGCCATTCGATCGAGGGCAGGTCGAGGTGGTTCGTCGGTTCGTCGAGCAGGAGCAGGTCCGGTTTCTGGAGGATCATCTTGGCCAGCAGGACGCGCATCCGCCAGCCCCCGCTGAACGTATGATAGGGCCGCTCTAAATCGGCGTTCGCAAAACCGAGGCCTTGGAGCACCTCTTCCGTCTTATGGTGTATGTTGTAGCCGTCGAGGACGTCGATCTCGTGGAGCTTTTCGGAGTACTCCATGAGCAGGGCTTCGTCCTCTTTCGTCTCCAGGATCTTCCCCAGGTCCTCGATCTCCTTCTCCAGCTGGAGGACGCGTTCGAAGGCGCCCATGGCGACCCGCAGCACGGAGTCGCCGGTATCGAAGCTCAACAGGTCCTGGTGCAGGTAACCGACGCTCACGCCCCGGCTCCGCACGACCTCTCCTTTGGAAGGGGTGTATTCCCCCACCAGGACTTTCAGTAGCGTCGATTTACCGGTCCCGTTGTAGCCGATCAAACCGATCCGTTCCCCTGGATGGATGTGCCAGGTGGCCTCCTTTACTATGACCCGTGCGCCGAATTCAAAGGTTACGTTTTGTAAGCCTGCGAGCATATTTTTTTACTTTCAGAGCGCAAAGTTACGCCCTGTAATTCCATTATCTTTATAAAAATATACCCTTATGCGCCGCTACTGTATCCTCCTGGTTTTTTGTGCGATAGCCTGCAACAGCAAGGACAGGGAGGCCACGCCGCCGACCGCGCCCAAACCTGAGTCGGTGCCCGGCGCCAAATACTCCGCGGCGTTCGCCCGGTCGCTCGACGGGGCCCTGGGAGCGTACAACGGCTTGCTGGGCGCTTTCGCAAAGGGGGACACCGCCGCCATCGGCTCTTCCGGCCGCGCCCTGGCGCAGTCGCTCGACGGCCTGGGTCTCGACGACTTCAAGACCGACACGCTGGTGTACCAGACGGCTGTTTCCAAAATTTCGGATACCCGTACCGAAATAAAGGGGCTCCTCGGTGAGGTCACGCTGTCGGGGCGTCGCAACGAGCTCAATATGGTATCACAGGACCTCTACGACCTGCTTCGGATCGTTAATTATGCGGGGAAAACGTTGTATCTCACCGAATGCGGTACCGCCCTGTCCGGCGGACAGGCGGGGGACTGGATCAGCGCTACCAGCGATAGCACCGCGGGCGGTAATCCCTATACGGGGGGCGCGGGGTGCGCGCAGGTCAAGGATTCGATCGGGAAGCGCTAGGCGCCCCGCACGCCGTCGGCCCGCTCATCCGGTGGGCCGCCCGCTCGCCCAAGCGCGGTTTGGCATGGGGGCAATTTCTCCCTAGCTTCCGAACAAATAATCAGCTAGACATGAGAAAATTAACCCTGGCGTTAGGCCTTTCCCTGTTGGGGGCCAGCCCGCTGCTGGCGCAGGAGTCCCCGGACCCCGCCGTCGTGGCCAAGATCGAGGATCAGGCCTTCAACCATTCCCAGGTCATGAACATCGCTTTTTACCTGACCGACGTCAGCGGGCCCCGGCTGACCAATTCGCCCGGGTATTTCCGCGCCGCCAACTGGGTCAAGAACAGCCTTACCCAGTGGGGCCTGTCCAACGCGCACCTGGAAGCCTGGGGCGACTTTGGCAGCGGCTGGGAGCTGGATAAGTCTTATCTGGCGATGAAAACTCCTTATTATCAGCCCATTATGGCATATCCAAAGGCCTGGACGGCTGGCACCAACGGACCCGTTTCGGGTTCGGTGGTCGTCGTTTCGGCCAAGGATTCGGCGGAGCTGATGACCTACCAGGGGAAGCTCAAGGGTAAGATCGTCGTTTTTGACAACACCGATACGCTGGCCGTGCCCCTGAAGGCCGATGGCACGCGCTATACCGACGAGGAGCTGACCGAGCTCCAGCAGCCCCAGGCGGAACGCCGCCGCGGCCCCGGGCCCGGCGGACCGGACTCCGCCGCGCGCATGGCGCAGTTCCGTAATCGCGGCGCCTTTGCCCGGATGCAATCGAGCTTCCTGCGTTCCGAAGGCGTCCTGATGCTCGTCAGCGGCACCATCCGCGGGAAGGACGGCACCCTTTTCGTCCAAAGCTGGGGCGGCAATGCCCAGAACCTGCCCGCCGGTCTGCTCGACATGGTGGTGCCTATCGAAGAGCTCCACCGGATGATCCGTCTGGTCAAGGCCGGCGTCCCCGTAGAGCTCGAGGCCGACGTGAAGAGCCACTTCACTGACAACAAGGGCGATAAGCAGGGCTACGACGTCGTGGGCGAAATCCCCGGCACCGACCCCAAGCTGAAAGCTGAGCTCGTCATGCTCGGCGGCCACCTGGACTCCTGGCATTCCGCCACCGGCGCCACCGACAACGCCGCCGGCTCCGCCGTCATGCTCGAGGCCGTCCGTATCCTCAAAACCCTCGACCTGCACCCCCGCCGCACCATCCGCATCGTCCTCTGGAGCGGTGAAGAGCAAGGCCTCTTCGGCTCCCGCGGGTACGTCAAAAATCACTTCGCCGATCCCACCGATATGGTCACCAAACCCGAATGGGACAAGGTCTCCGCGTATTATAACCTCGACAACGGGTCGGGCAAGATCCGTGGGGTGTACCTCCAGGGCAACGAGGCCGTTCGCCCGATCTTTACCGCGTGGCTGGCGCCCTTTGCCCCGCTCGGCGCGACCACGCTGACCATCCGCAACACCGGGTCGACCGACCACGTTTCCCTGGACGCCGTCGGCATCCCCGGGTTCCAGTTTATCCAGGACGCCCTCGAGTACGATACGCGCACCCACCACAGCACCGTAGACTCCTACGATCACCTCTCCGCCGAAGATCTGAAGCAAGCGTCCGCCATCGTGGCGACGTTTGTATACCAAACCGCGGTCCGCGACGAGAAGCTTCCCCGGAAAGAGAAGCCGGCGCCGCGGCCGGCGGGCGCGAGGCCCTTTTAGGGCGCCGCCGCGCCTTTCGGGTTGTTGCCCCGAGGCCTTCCTTAGTCATCACCTTGGACATCAGAGAGATACATTGCCGCCCCCTTCGGGGGCGGCTTTTTTGCGCGTGGGATTGCGCATTTTGAT
>NZ_DATJIY010000276.1:0-8069 GCF_035492835.1 Dinghuibacter sp. | reverse complement strand
TCTGCACGCCGCTTTTTTTGGCAAAAAAAACGGCGTGCAGAAGGCAAGGCACCCCTCCCCTCGAGCCTACGCGCTTCGGGTGGTACGGGGGCAACGGGGCAAAAGTGACTGGGGGGTGACGGAGGAGATTTACCCGGAACGGGGGATGTCGTACCTTTGCGGGGTTATGAATGGGATGCAGACAGACGGGAAAAAGAAGAAGGTACTCGTTGCGATGAGCGGCGGGATCGATAGTACGGTGACGGCGCTGATGCTCCACAAGGAGGGGTATGAGGTCGTGGGGATTACCATGAAGACGTGGGACTATGCGTCGGCGGGCTCGAGCAAAAAGGAGACGGGGTGCTGTAACCTCGACTCGTTTAATGATGCGCGGCTGGCGGCGGTCCAGAATGGCTTTCCCCACTATGTCCTGGACATCCGCGGGGAATTCGGGGATGCCGTGATCGACAACTTCGTGGAAGAATACCTCGCGGGGCGCACACCCAACCCCTGCGTCATGTGCAATACCCATATCAAGTGGCGCGCCCTGTTGAAGAGGGCGGACGCGCTGGGTTGCGACTATATCGCCACGGGGCACTACGCCATTATCCGTGAGGAAAACGGCCGGTTTATCGTCAGCAAAGGCCTCGACCCGCTCAAGGACCAAAGTTACGTGCTGTGGGGTCTCGGCCAGGACGTCCTGAGCCGGACCCTGTTGCCCCTGGGCGGTTACCGGAAGACGGAAATACGCCAGATGGCGGCCGACTTCGGCTACCCGGAGCTGGCAAAGAAGAGCGAAAGCTATGAGATCTGTTTCGTCCCCGACAACGACTACCGCGGTTTCTTGAAGCGCAAGGTACCCGGACTCGAAGAACGCGTGGAGGGCGGCGCCTTCGTGGATACCGGGGGGAACTTCCTCGGACGGCACAAAGGCTACCCGTTTTATACCATTGGCCAGCGGAAGGGACTCGACGTCACCTTCGGCAAGCCCGTATATGTCACCGAGATCATACCGGAAACCAACACCGTCGTCCTTGGCGACGAAGCCGACCTCCAGCGCACCGAAATGGTCGTGCGCAAGATGAACTGGATCAAATACGATCGGGTCGCCCCCGGGATGGAAGTCACCGCCAAGATCCGTTACAAGGACCCCGGCACCCCCGCCCACCTTTTCCCCGGCCCCGATGGCAGCGTGATGGCGCACTTCTTCGAGGGCGCCAAGGGCGTGGCCCCCGGTCAGAGCGCCGTTTTCTACGAGGGAGACGACGTCATCGGCGGCGGCATCATCCAGCGCCCCGCGGTCGTCGGCGCCGCCTGACCGGCGGCCCGGGGCGGTCGCTGACCGCGAAGAATCCTGGAAAAGTCGAAAACCTTCTGTATCTTAGGCTACTGAAATCCAATGTATCCCATGAAGGTCCTTACCCGGTGCATCGCCCTGGCCGCCCTGCTCGCCTCTTGTAACAAAACGGAGCACTATTCCACTCCTCCCCTGAGCACATACTATCCGCTCGATACGGGCAAATACATCCTTTACCGGATAGATTCCCTGGTATTTACCAACTTCGGACAAAACATCGAGACGCATAGCTACCTGGCCAAGGACACCATTGACGGCGTCCTGGAGGACAATCTTGGACGTACGACCTACCGGGTACACCGTTTTCTCACGGATACATTACAGCTCAATCCCTGGCAGGACGACATCACCTATACGGTAACCCCCACTGCCAATACGATCGAGGTCCTGGAAAACAATCTCCGTTACGTCAAGCTTACCGAACCCTTCACCACCAACCTCACCTGGTATGGCGATAGCTATCTGGGTGACGACCCCTACCAGACCTTCTATGGCGCCCTCACCTCCCAGATAGAGCTCCAAGGCTGGCAATTCAACTACGCGAACATCGGCCAGCCCTACCAGGTCGGCGCCATCACCATACCCAACAGCATCACTGTCCAGGAGGCCAACGACTCCACCAACATCCCCATCCCCAACGACTCGGTCTTCGCCAACCGGCAGTTCGGCCTGGAGGTCTACGGAGCCGGCATCGGGCTCGTGTACAAATCCTATATCCTATGGGATTTCCAACCGGTAACGCCCGATCTGCCCGCGCACTACGAAGGCTTTGGCATAACGCAATGGCTGGTAGGTCATAATTAGCGCTGCGCGCCGCGGACGCCTAAGATTCCTTTTTGTTTAGGTTTCTCGGTGGCAGGCCATATTTCTTGAAACTCTCACGGGCCCTCTCCGCTTTCTCTAAAACAAAAGGATCACTCTTGTGGCTCTTCATATCGGGGTCCACAGTGAATCTATCACGAAACTTCTTTTTGGAGAAAATTGACATGGTCATATGTTTCGGCTTTTCAAATTTACCAAATTATTTTTTGCTTATTAAAAATGCCTCGAAGTTCCTGCCTGATTCAAACGGCGCCCAATCTCCTTGTATCCTGCCCACGACATCGAAACAAAGGGTAATCTCGTCCCACCTTCGTGAGATGGCCATTTGGTACAATCTCGTTCTCGAAGGGGTACTACCCTCGATATACACTCTTGCACCGGGAAAAGCTTCCAAAAAATTGAACACCGTGTGTCCCACCGTCATCAGGATCTTGCCCGTGTCTCCGTTGTCGCTTCGTGCCGCGTCATTCAGTTTCCCGAAGCTATCAACATCGCCAAACGAAAGGTTAAAGTAGTCTTCTTCCACTTCAAGGTATACCACAATTTTCAAGGTCCTTCCCCTGGGGCCTTCGCTATAAAATTCAAATTCGGTTCGGGTGGTATCCATTGCGACACTATATCTTTCTCCCGCCATGGTACATCAATTAAGAATGTAAAGCAAATAAAAAATCACTTGACAACCAAGTATATTTATTTGATTATCAGTGTAATATGGGAGAATATAGTAGAATATAGTTAGGTAAAAACCCGCGGACGCTACCGCAACTCCCGGTGTAAAAGCGCGGCAAACAAAGTGTCTGCCCCCTCATTATAACCAGCCAGCACGCGCTGACGAAGGAGAGTGAACCCGGAGGAGGCGACGAGCGCGACGTTGTCCTCGTTTTCGGAACGAAAGACCGAACAGGTTACGAGTAATAAAAACCCACCGGGACGAACGGCGGTGACGACATTGCGGAGGATGGAGCGTTGCAAAGAGGCGTACTCGTCTATTTTTTCAGCGGAAAAAAAATACAATTGTTCTGGAGTGCGGGACCACGTGCCGGAACCGGAGCAGGGGACGTCGGCAAGCACGAGGTCATAAGAGGACGACGTTGGAAGACCCACGGAAAGATCGGCGACAAAGCTGCGTTCGTAGCCGATACCGGCCGTCGCGAAGCGCTTGTCGAGGTTGTGGAGGATGGACGGACGCACGTCGGAGACGGTGAGCCGGGCGTTGGGGCGGAGGTCTTTTAACAAAATAGACTTACCGCCGCTGGCGGCGCAGCAGTCCCATACCTGGGGCGCGGGTCCGAGGGACGCAAGGGCTTCCGAAAGGAACCCGCCGACGGCCTGTGAGCTGAGGTCCTGGACGACGTACGCGCGGTCGGGCGGCAGAAGGTCCTGGAGGGCGGTGCCCGCGGGCAAACGAAGCGCGGCGCCGACGGGCAAAGGAGCCCCCCCCCCTGGTTCGGCGCCAAAAGGCCCGACCTCGTCGTACGCGATACCGCCCAGCGCGGTGCGCACTTCCGCTTCGTGTCCCGGCCGTACGCGGATAAAAAACGAAGGCTGTCGCAAATGCGATAGGGCGAGGCCCGACGGGTCGACAAGCGAAGAAAGCCGGTCTGCCCAGGGAAAGACCGCGCCGGGGTCGATGTCGAGGGCGCGCAGGCGCTCCGGAAGTGGCAGGGACGAAAGAGGCGCCCATTCGGGACGGAGGGCGGCGAGCAAGGGAGCGGCGGAAGCAGCGACGCCGGCGGTGACCGCATACGCCCGCAGCAGGCGCTCCTCGACGGGCAACGTCCGACAAGCGTGCCCCAACCGGTAATACCCATACACCAGATCCGACACGACCCGCCGGTCGGTCGACCCCATCTGTTTAAACCCGCGGAAATACTCGCGAAGGACCGGCGCCAGCGGCGCGGCGCCCGCATAGCCGGAAACGAAGGAAGCGGCACGAGACAGGTATGACGTCCAACGGCTCATGGCGTCATCGTAAACCCGCCTTTCAGGCGGATATCGGCGGAAGAGGCGCCCACCATAACGGTGAAGGTCCCGGGCTCGACGACATGCTGCATGGAGCGGTTCCAGAGTGCAAGGTCGTCGGGTCTCAACGTAAAGCGGACGGCCTGGCTTTCGCCGGGGCGAAGGTGGACGCGGGCGAAGCCGCGGAGGTTCTTCTCGTAAGTGGTGACGCTCGAAACGTCATCGCGGGTATAGAGCTGGACAACTTCGTCCCCTTCGCGGTCGCCGGAATTGGCGACGGTAAAGGAAACGGACACGGTGTCAGAAATGCGCGAGACCGAAGGCGTAACGACAAGATGGGAATAACTAAAGGTGGTATAGCTCAACCCAAAACCAAAGGGATACAGCAACCCCTTGATCTTCGCTTGTTCGCCCTGGTCGGATTCGGCGTAGGGTTTGGAGGGGAAATTGTAGGGCAGCTGACCCACGGACTTTGGCCAGGTAAGGGTGAGCTTGCCGCCGGGGTTGTAGTTGCCCCAAAGGACGTCGGCCACCGCCGTTCCGCCCTGGTCGCCGGGGTAGCCGGCATAGACGATGCCCTTGATGTTGCGGTCGATCCAGTTGACGGTCATGGGCTGGGAGCCGATGAGGACGACGACGACGGGTTTGCCGGTGGCGGCCACGGCCTTGACGAGGTCCAGCTGGTGACCGGGAAGGTCGAGGTCGGTGCGGCTCTTGCTTTCGCCGGCGGTGCGGCGGTTGCCGCCGAGCACGACGACGGCGATGTCGGAAGCGCGGGCGATGGCGACGGCGCTGTCGATGGAGGCCTGCTCAGATAATGTCAAAGGCTCCGGCAATATCTCACTCTCCGGCCAGTGGGCGTCAACAAGGTCGCAGCCCTTGGCGTAGCGGACGGTCAGCCCGGGAATGGCCTGTATCCCGCGCAGCACCGACACGGATGCGTTGCCGGTAGGCCCGTATTGATTGTGCGTATAGGAGTCATCATCCGCGTCCGGCCCGATGACCGCCACGGAGCGGGCGGACAATGGCAGGATGTGGCCTTCGTTTTTCAACAGGACAATGCTCTCCCGGGAAGCCTGAAGCGCGACCGCCAGGTGAGCGGAAGAGCCTACGGTTGCAGCCGCGGCCGGGAGATCGGTTACATACGGATGATCGAAGATGCCAACCAGGAACTTCACGCGCAGCACGTCGCGCACGCGATGGTCGAGGGTATCCATCGGGAGAGTGCCTTCGCGCACCAGCTCCCGCAAGTAGTATACGATACTATCCGGCTTATTGAAAGTGGTCCGGACGTTCATCCCGGCCATGTAGGCCTGGTAGACGGCGTCCTTCAGGTTGGCCGCGACATGATGTTTGGAATACAGGTACTCGAGCGCGTCGCTGTCCGATACGACGTAGCCTTTAAAACCGAAGTCCACGCGGAGGCGGTCGATGAGCCAGTAGCGGCTGCCCGACACCGGGACGCCGTCGTAGTCGTTATAAGAGCTCATGACGCCCAGGATGCCGGCCTCGCGGATGACCTTTTTCCAGGGATAAAGGAGCACGTCCTCGACCTCCCGGGGCGCCACTTGCGGGTCGGTGCGCGCCATACCTTCGCGGGCGCCCTTATTGGCGCTGTAAACCGCGAAGTGCTTGGCGGTGGCAGCGATCTGGTAGTGGTCCTGCATGCCCTTCGCCAGCGCGACCCCGAGCGTGCCGACCAGGTAGGGGTCCTCCCCATAGACTTCTTCGAGCCGGCCCCAGCGCTGGTCCCTGGCCACGTCGAGGATGGGGGAATAGACGTTGGTGTATCCCAGGGCGCGGGCTTCCTGGCCTTCGATCAGGCCTTCCCGGTGGACCAGGACGCTGTCCCAGGTCATGCCCATGTTGAGCGCTGTCGGGAAACCGGTGCTCATATAGGCTTCGACGCTACGGATCCCTTCATTGGTGAAGTCCGCGGGTATGCCCAACCGTGTGTCTTCTATAAAAAAACGCTGTACCTCGTTCATGGCCTTGTCGTGGGCAACCACGTCGGTGACCATGGGTATCTGGTACTCGGGCTTGTAGGAGTAGGGAAAGCCGTTCAGGTGCTCGTCTATATTGGCGATGCCGTCCTTCCATACCTGCTCTTTCCAGGCGGGCGTCGGCAGCGAGTCCCTCAGCACCCGTTTCCAGCCGTATAGCGTCACCATCTGACAGGTCTTTTCTTCCAGGGTCATCCGGGAAAGCAGGTCGTCGATACGGGCGTCGATGGGCTGGGTGGGGTCTTCATAGACGTCTTTTTTCCCGTTTTTGTCGAGGTCGATCCAGCCCTGGTGATAGATGGGGGATTTTTGAGCGAGCAGGCCGCCGGAGCACATGCAAGCCGCAAGAACGATCGCCATTTTTTTCATTGGCACAAATTAAGGAACTTTAGCCCAGATATGCTGACTTTAGCCATAGACATGGATGAGACCATGGCGGACACCGCCAGGGAAATTAATCTCTGGTACGAACGGGAGTTCGGCCGGGCACTGACAGAGGAAGAGCTGCACGCAAAGGAATTCAAGAACGCGGTTCCCCCCGACCGTACGGGCGCGATCAAACGGTACCTGAATACGCCGGGGTTTTTCCGCCACCTGGAAACCTACCCGGACGCGGTCGAGGTCGTACGCGAATTGAACAGGCACTACCGGGTCTTTATCGTATCGGCGGCTATGGAGTTCCCGAACAGCCTCAAGGACAAGACGGAATGGCTGGATGAATATTTCCCTTTCCTGAACTGGCGGCAGTATTGTCTCTGCGGCGACAAGAGCGTGGTGCAGACCGACCTGATGATCGACGACCGGTCCAGGAACTTCACACACCTCAAGGGTGCGAAGACCTACCTGTATACCGCCCACCACAACGTGCTGGAGACCGACTACGAACGGGTGAACAACTGGCACGAAGTGGCCACCAAACTACTATAGCGTATGACAACGCGTGTGAAAACACTATCCATGCTGTGCATCCTCGCCCTTTGCGGGGGTTGCCTGAAGCGCTCGCCCATTTGGTCGACCTATGAAGTTCCGTCGGCCTACAATTTCCTGAACGTCAACGACAGCGCGCAATGGCGTCTGCTGACGATGGCGGACCAGCTGATGGCCAAGGTCGACTCCGGCAACACGAAGGGCACGGTCGTCAGCGCCACGGCATTGAACACGTTATTCGACAGCGGACTGGCGGCCTACTGTAATGCCGCTGCCAAGACCGACCTGCAGAATTACTTCGACAGCGTGGCGCTCTACAGCCAGTCGACGGTTGCGGGCGCGCCCGGTACGGCCGGCGTATCCGGCGGCTACCTGCTTTCCCCGGGGGGAACCTATTTCGCCGCGATGATAAAAACCGCGCTGACCACCGGCATCATGGCCTATAACATAGGAGGGCTGCTGGCCGATTCCGTTGGGAACGACATCCCCAACACCCACCCCATACCCGGGTGGGGCACGCAGATGGAGCACGCCTGGGACGAAGCCTTTGGATGGTTTGGAGTGCCGATCGATTTTCCAAAGGACACCCTGCACCTGCGCTACCTGGGCTATTATTCCAAACGCGTGGATTCCGGGCTCCAATCCAACAATACGCTCATGACCGCCTTCCTTACCGGCCGCGCGGCGATAACCGGGACCGATATGGGGACCAAACAGACGCAAGCCAGCCTTATCATCGCCACCGTCGAGCAGCTGGAAGCGGCCTCGGCCATACACGAGCTCAACATCGCGGACGCCCAGCCGCAAATCGCCCCGGCGGCCCTGAGCGAGGCCCTGGGTCTTATAAAGGGCCTGTCTTACTATACCAGCGCGTCCCGGCTGATCACCGACACACAGATCGCCCAGGCGGAGTCATACTTCACTGCCGGTAATATATATGCGGGCGCCAATACGGCGGCGATCCGTCAGTTGCTGGGCAGCGTCTATACCTTCAGCACGACGCAAATGGCCGCGTTTTA
>NZ_DATJIY010000275.1:0-24960 GCF_035492835.1 Dinghuibacter sp. | reverse complement strand
TAAAAGAGGCATCCCACCCCACTCCCTGCGCCTACGCGCTTGAGGCGCATGAGGCGGCGGTAGCCGGGGGCCGACGGGCGACAGCCAAAAAGAAGGCGGTCTAAACCGGAAGGGAACAAGAACCTAGAGGTACCGTATGGGATTGCGCCGCGCGCTCCAGATGTACTGCTTGATGTTCATCCAGAACGCGAAAAAGAGGTAGAACAGGATCGGGGACCCCATCGTCAGGAAGGTCAGGTAGATAAAGTACATCCGGATCGTGGAGGTGGCGACGCCCCATTTCTCACCCAGGTAGGTACACACCCCAAAAACTTTCCATTCTATGAAATCTTTCAGGCGATTCATGAGGGCAATTTAAAAAAAAATCGCTACACTTCCCAGCGCCCCGGCGGGGCGCATGTTCCTTTTTCGTAACTTCGCCCGGCCTACAGAAAGTTAATAAATTATGAATCATGGTTTTTGATTTGGACCTAATCAAGAAGCTGTACGCCGGGCTCCCCGCCAAAGTTGCAGCAGCGCGTACGCTCACCGGACACCCCCTGACCCTTGCAGAAAAGATCCTCTACGCCCACCTCCCGCAGACGCCCAAGCAGGCGTACACCCGCGGGAAGGACTACGTGGATTTCGCCCCGGACAGGGTAGCGATGCAGGACGCCACCGCACAGATGGCCCTGCTGCAATTCATGACCTGCGGACGGGACAAGGTGGCCGTGCCATCCACCGTGCACTGCGATCACCTGATCCAGGCGAAGGTGGGCGCGGAGGAAGACCTGGCGACCGCCAAGGACGTCAACCGTGAAGTCTACGACTTTCTTTCCTCCATTTCCGATAAATACGGTATCGGTTTCTGGAAAGCCGGGGCCGGGATCATCCACCAGGTCGTCCTGGAAAACTACGCCTTCCCCGGCGGGATGATGATCGGTACGGATTCCCATACCCCCAACGCGGGCGGTCTGGGGATGATCGCCATCGGTGTGGGTGGCGCCGACGCCGTGGATGTCATGGCCGGTCTCCCCTGGGAGCTGAAAATGCCCAAGCTGATCGGTGTCCGCCTCACGGGAAAGCTGAGCGGATGGACCAGCGCCAAGGACATCATTTTGAAGGTGGCCGGTATCCTGACCGTAAAAGGCGGTACCGGGGCCATCGTGGAATATTTCGGCGAAGGGGCGGACAGCCTCAGCGCCACCGGCAAGGGCACGATCTGTAACATGGGCGCCGAAATCGGGGCCACCTGCTCTCTCTTTGCCTACGACGCCAAGATGGCGGATTACCTGAAGGCGACGGGCCGTCAGGAAGTCGCCGACCTGGCCGACGGGATTAAAGAACACCTGCGCCCCGACGCGGAAGTGTACGCCGACCCGGCCAAATACTACGACCAGGTCATCGACATCAACCTGGACGAACTGGAGCCCTATGTCAACGGTCCCTTTACACCGGACCTGGCGTGGCCCATCAGTAAGTTCGCCGAAGCCGTGACGGCCAACAACTGGCCCGACAAGCTGGAGGTCGCCCTGATCGGCTCTTGCACCAACTCTTCCTACGAGGACATATCCCGCGCCGCCTCCGTCGCCAAACAAGCGACGACCAAGGGGCTCAAGACAAAGAGCGAATACACCATCACCCCCGGTTCCGAACAGGTCCGTTTCACCATCGAGCGCGACGGTCTCCTGGACACCTTCGAGGCCATCGGCGGCGTGGTCCTGGCCAACGCATGCGGCCCCTGTATCGGTCAGTGGGCCCGTCACATCGACGACCCCAACCGGAAAAATTCTATCATTACTTCCTTCAACCGGAACTTCGCCAAGCGTAACGACGGTCTGGCCAGCACCCACGCCTTCGTGGCCTCTCCGGAGATCGTCACCGCGCTGGCTATAGCCGGGGACCTGAAGTTCAACCCACTCAAGGACAAGCTCCGGAACGAAAAGGGCGAAGAAGTGCTGCTGGACGAACCGACCGGCTTTGAGCTACCTCCGAAGGGCTTTGCGGTGGACGACCCGGGTTACCAGGCGCCGGCCAAAGACGGCTCCAAGGTAGTTGTCAAGGTAGCGTCCGACTCACAGCGGCTTCAGCTGCTGGAACCCTTTGCCGCCTGGGAAGGCACCGACCTCAAAGGGCTCCGGCTGCTGATCAAGGCCAAGGGCAAGTGCACCACCGACCACATCTCGATGGCGGGTCCCTGGCTGAAGTTCCGCGGTCACCTGGACAATATCTCCAACAACATGCTCATCGGCGCGGTCAACGCCTTTAACGACAAGACCGATTCGGTGAAGAACGAGCTCACCAGCGAATACGGACCCGTACCGGCCACCCAACGCGCCTACAAGGCCAAGGGGATCGGGACGGTCGTTGTCGGCGACGAAAACTATGGCGAAGGCTCCAGCCGCGAGCACGCCGCCATGGAACCCCGTCACCTCGGCGTCCGCGCGATCCTGGTCAAGTCATTTGCCCGCATCCACGAGACCAACCTGAAGAAACAGGGGATGCTGGCGCTGACGTTTGCCAACAAGGAGGACTACGACAAGGTACAGGAAGACGATACCATCGATATCACCGGGCTGACGGGCTTTGCCCCGGGCAAGCCTCTGACGGTGGTGTTGCACCACAAGGACGGGAGCGCCGACAATATAACGGTGAACCATACCTATAACGAACAACAGATCGAGTGGTTCAAGGCCGGCGGCGCGCTGAACGTAATCCGCCGCGAGGTAGCCAAAAAATAGAACGCCCAAAAAGCGGAAAACAGAACACGAAAAATGCAAAAAACAGGAAGCCCGCCACATGGCGGGCTTTTTGCGTTACCGGGAGTATGGCACGCATACTCACGGGTTGCTCCGGTTTTTCCTACAAAGAATGGAAGGGGTCCTTCTATCCGGAAGGGACTCCCGCCAAGGCTTGGTTTGAATACTACTGCAGCCGCTTCCCCACCCTGGAGCTGAACGTTACCTTCTACCGCTTTCCCACGGCCGAAACCTTTCACGGCTGGTACGAACGAAGCCCGGAAGGGTACGTCTTTGCCGTAAAAGCGCCGCGCCTGATCACACACCTCAAACTATTCAACGACGTCGGCCAGCTACAGCAGGACTTTTACGGCGCCGCCAAAAAAGGGCTCAGGGACAAGCTGGGACCGTTGCTCTACCAGCTGCCCGCGAAGATGGAATACCGGCCGGCCATCCTCGAAAAGATCCTGCGTAGCCTGGACACGAAATACGACAACGTCATAGAATTCCGACACGAGAGCTGGTGGCGGGCCGAGGTATACGACGCGCTCGACAAAAAGGGGATCACGTTCTGCAGTCTCAGCTACCCGGGTCTGCCGGACTGGGTCGTTCCCGGCGGGAAAATGGTGTATTACCGTTTTCACGGAGTACCGTCGCTTTACCGTTCGACCTATAGCCCGGCCTTCGTAGACAAAATCCTGGCGCAGACCGACGGGCGGGACGCCTTCCTGTTCTTCAACAATACCGCCGACGGCCACGCGGTACGCAACGCGGAAATGACCCTGCGCAAATTGAACTAACGCAGGCTGCCCGTGTCCACGCGCGACGGCGTGTCCACCCCTTGTACGATGCTTACCGAGCTCAGCGCGATGGAGCGGATGATACGGGTCATGTTCTCCATATCCAGGGTCGATATCTCGTCCCCTTGTTTGTGATAGTATGGCTCGTTGTCCATCTTGGAGGTGGAAATGGTGTGGGCGGGCACTCCGACCTTTGCCAGCGAAGCGTTATCCGAGCGGAAGAACAGGTTCTGGGCGGTATAGGGATCGGGATAGAACTGGAAGCCGGTACCGGTAAGGTTCTTTTGCAGGATCTGTCCCATATCGGTTCGTTCATAACCCGTGATATACGCGGAATTCTCTCCCCATTTGCTGGTGGTCCCGATCATTTCGATGTTGAACATCGCCATGACCTTCGCCGGGTCCCACTGTGTCGCGAAGTACTGAGAACCGTACTCGCCGATTTCTTCGGCGGTAAAGGCGGCAAACACCAGGGTCCGCTGGTTGTCGTGACGCCCGGCAAAATACCGCGCCAGGGTCAGGACGGCCGTGGTCCCCGAGGCGTCGTCGTTGGCGCCGTTGAAAACCGAGTCGCCTTTGGCGTCTGGCTTACCGACGCCCAGGTGGTCGTAGTGTCCCGAGAAAATCACGTATTCGGAAGCCTTGGGCCCGTGGCCCGGCAGGATGCCCACCACGTTCTTCAGCGGTTTGGCTGCGATGTGGCTATGGACGTGCAGATCCAGGGACATCGGGGTTCCGGCAAACGGGACCGTTACCAGGCTGTAGGGGGAAGACATATGGGTCGTCAGGAACCGGAGATACCGCCTGAGCCGGAGGCTGGTGGCCGAATCCAGCAATACGAGGTAGTTGGCGTTCCCCGATCGGTAGGCCTGCATGGCCTGGGTAAAACTGTGGTCCTTATCGATAACATAAATCTTAACGCTGTCCGTGCTGACCCAATCCAGGTTCGCCCGGGAGGTCTGCACGCCCACCTGCGCGGGATCGATCGTCTGTCCGTTGATGGCCACTTGTATATTGTCCGGGACCGCCTCGATGAGGTCGAAGTGCTGGAAATAGCTTCCCCCTTGCAACGGCTTCAGACCGGCGGCCTTGAAACGCGCCGCGATAAAATCCGCCGCCCGGTCGATATCGGGTGTGAATACCTGCCTTCCCCGCAGGGCGTCAGAGGACAGGTAGGCCTCGGTTGCGGTAACGTCTTTTACGGAAATGGTCGTGTCGGGCTTTTGTGCCTGTACGCTGGAACCGGCCAGCAGCGCGCCCAGGAAGGCAAGAGCTAGTTTTCTCATGATCGTGATGGTGTAAGTGACGGTGTAAGGGCCAAAAGTAAGGGTTTATTCGTGCCGGAGGGCGATCTGTTTCACACCGGCGTAGAGCGTTTTCCAGATAAGGTTGAAAAACGATTTGTGCGGATCGCGGGTTTGCCTGACACCGGTGGCGACGCCGTTGGGGTTGCCCGAGCGGACCGCAAGGGTATTCACCAGGAAAGACAGCAACGGTTTTCGCCTGGCCGTGTCTCCCTTCAGCAAGGTCAACCGGAGGTGGTCGTACCGCATGCGGACGTCGCCCGTGGCGCCGTTTTCATCCCCCGTGATGCGGGCGTCCAGGCGGTCCATGTGAAAGCTCCCGGTCGACGCCTTGGCCAGCGCCCCGGTCAGGGGATTAAGGGCGGCCGCGTCCAGGTTCCCTATATGCGCGTCCAGGGAAAAACGACCCGATGGTTCGCCCAGGTAAAAGGTGAACAAGGCCGAGAT
The DNA here is from genome assembly GCF_035492835.1 of Dinghuibacter sp. Taxonomy (NCBI): domain Bacteria; kingdom Pseudomonadati; phylum Bacteroidota; class Chitinophagia; order Chitinophagales; family Chitinophagaceae; genus Dinghuibacter; species Dinghuibacter sp. Next base: position 19,692 of record NZ_DATJIY010000275.1, on the reverse strand, counting down.
GGGGCTCCGGCCGAGACAATAACCGTCAAAGCGCGCCGTCCACCTCGGGTCCCCGGGGAGGTTGGTCACATTGGACAGCAGCGCGCCGACGTGATCGAACGAGAGCGTTCCAACGGCGTCGGTGGCGGGGTTTTTCTCCGCGTATTCAACAGCCGCGGAGGAGGCGGACAACCGGCGGATCAGGATATCGATGGGCGCCTTTTGAAGCAGCTGTTGCGGGTAGCGGCCCACCTTCGACCGGGTATCGGGCGGTTGCGTCCGGTCGTGATAGATACGGATGTCCGGCCGCTCCAGGTGTGCGGAATCGACGTGCAGATAAGCATATAACAACATCTCGGACATGTTGACGCCGTACAGTCCGATCGAGGGTACCCTGAGGGTATACCGGTCCGCCTGGTGCCCGACCCGCCGATAGAAAGCGTCCGCGTCCAGGGCGGGCGACAAGGAAAAGTCCTCCAGCGCGGCGGCGCGGGCGGCGAAGTCATAGGTCAGGCTTCCCAACCGGAGCCGGTATAGCTGCCGGCCCACCAGGATCGAGACGTTTTTCACCCCCATAGTGAAGGAATGGGCGTAGGCAAAACGCGTGCTGTCCGACACGGTGCTGCTGTCCATCTGTATATCCCTCAGCCGGAGGTCGCAGCGCTCGAACGCCCACCGGAACGGCCGGGCGCTGTCGCCGTTGTCATAGGACAGACGCACATCCCCCAGCAGCACCTCGCCGATGGTGATCGACCGGACGACCGGACGGAGCAGGGTGTACAAATCCTTGCCCGATTTGGACGGCTTCCGGTGCCGGTACAGGGAAGCCCTGGCGTCCACCAGCGTCAGGCGGCCGCAGACGACCCGCTTATGCAGCCACCATTCGAAGACCCGGAGCCCGCTGACGCGGATTTCCTCCAGGTCCACGACCGCGGTCAGCGCGGGCAGGTCGCCGGCCGCCAGGCGGGCCGTATACCGGGCGCTGTCCAGGGTGAGCCGGCAGTCCCGGAGGGCGATGGTGCCCGACCATAGATTGACCCGGGGAGGGCCCGATGCAAACCGGTAGAGGCTATCCGAACCCTCCACGACGATCCGTTCGATCAACGCCCCTATACGGGGCTTTAGATAGCTCCGGATACCCCAGTCGATCCCCACGATGGCGACGGTGAGGACGACGCCGATCCAAAGAAGACGCCTGGCCATACCCAGAAGGGGCACGAACCGTGCCTAAGGCGGCTGATGGCGGTAACGGCCCCCGCGGAGGCCTAAGGCAGCGCCTCGAACCAGACCGGGTCGGTGTTCGCGGAAGAGCCGTTGTAGTTTATCGTCAGCTCCTCCCCCTCACGGATATCCCTCACCGTTTTGACGAACATGATCTCGTCCTCGTATTCCATGAAATACTCGCAGTTCGAGGGCGAGCGGTGGTTATACAGGGAAATGTAGCCCAGGCCTACGCAACAGCAGTCCCGTTGCTCCCCCCATTCGAAGATATAGTCGTGCAGGAGGGTCAGGTCCAGGATGCGGCGTTCCTCGCCATTCATCACGAGCACGGGGGAAACCTCGATGACGGTATCCGCGGGTATGGCTTCCCGGGTATATACCCCCCGGCCACGTCCCTCGCTGGCGGAAATGTAGAGATAGGGCTGTATCACGGCGCAAAGATATAATTTGCAAATACCATAAGGATGCTATTTTTGCTGCCAAAGTCCATTGGTATGCCTTATGCAGAAGAAACAGCCAGCCTCCAGGAACAGTTTGAACAAGTGATCGCCACTGACGACAAATTAAAGATCAGTGACTTTCTCAACGACCAGAATATCTCGGACGTCGCCGATTTGATATACGAGAATCCGGACTACGAGAGCCAGATCATCGGCAACCTTTCCATACACCGGGCTGCATCGGTATTCCGTATCCTGGACGTCGCTTCGCAGAAAAGCATCATCAAGGAGCTTCCCCCCTTCAAGACTGCCGAGCTGCTCAACGAGCTGCCCGCGGATGACCGCACCGCCTTCCTGGAAGAGCTGCCTTCCAGCGTCGTGAAAGAGCTGATCCGGCTCCTGGACCCGGAAGAGCGCAAGGTGACCTTGTCGCTGCTGGGTTATCCCGAATACAGCGTCGGCCGGCTCATGACCCCGGACTATATCGCGGTGAACGTCGACTGGACGGTCCGCGAGGTCCTGGACCATATCCGGGAAGAAGGTAAACACAGTGAAACGATCGACGTCATATACGTCATCGACGAGAAGGGCGTCTTCCTGGACGACATCCGCATCCGGGAATTCCTGCTGGCTTCCCCCGACAAGCTGGTCAGCGACCTGGTGGACGGCCGCTACATCACCCTCCACGTCAACGACGACCAGGAGTCCGCCTACCAGGTGTTCAAGCTCAACAACCGCGTGGCCTTGCCGGTCCTGGACGACAACGACGTCCTGCTCGGGATCGTCACCATCGACGACGTCCTTTGGGTGGCCAGTGAAGAGTTCACCGAGGACATCCAGAAGATCGGTGGTACCGAAGCCCTGGAAGAACCCTACCTGGAGATCAACATCGTCAAGCTGGTCCGTAAACGCGCGGGCTGGCTCATCATCCTGTTCCTGAGCGAAATGCTCACGGCCACGGCCATGCAACACTACCAGGACGAGATCGCCAAGGCGGTCGTGCTGTCCCTGTTCATCCCGCTGATCATGAGCAGCGGCGGTAACAGCGGATCGCAGGCTTCCACACTGATCATCCAGGCCATGGCCCTGGGCGAGCTCACGCTGGCGGATTGGTGGCGCGTGATGCGACGGGAGTTCTTCTCGGGTTTCACGCTGGGGGCTATCCTGGGAACGATCGGATGGCTACGCATCTTCCTCTGGCAGAACCTGCATATTTTCGACTACGGGGCGCACTGGGAAAGGCTCGCCACAGTCATCTTCTGCTCGCTGATCGGGATCGTGATGTGGGGGAGTCTTATGGGCTCGATGTTGCCCATCATACTCAAGCGGTTAAGACTCGACCCCGCCACCTCATCGGCGCCCTTTGTGGCCACCCTCGTAGACGTCACCGGCATTGTTATTTACTTTTCGGTAGCTTATATATTCTTTAAGGGGATATTGCTTTAGTTCGCTTTTAACTTAATCGTACTTTCGACTTATGTGTGGAATCGTTGCGTATATCGGCCACCGGCAGGCCTACCCTGTGATCCTGAAAGGACTCAAACGTTTGGAGTACCGCGGCTATGACAGCGCCGGCGTCGCCCTGGTCAACCACGGACTCCATGTCTATAAGAAAAAAGGCAAGGTGGCCGACCTGGAGGACACCCTCGTCGGCAAGGACCTCCAGGGTTCTATCGGTATCGGCCACACGCGTTGGGCCACCCACGGGGAGCCCAGCGACCGCAATTCCCACCCCCACACATCGGCCAATGGCAAATTGGCGATGGTCCACAACGGCATCATCGAGAACTACGCCCCCCTCAAACAGGAGTTGCTCAACAAGGGCTATACTTTTGCCAGCGACACGGATACCGAAGTACTGCTGAAGTTCATCGAGGACATCCAGATCAACAACGAGTGCGGACTGGAAGAAGCCGTCCGCATCGCGCTCCGTCGCATCGTGGGCGCCTATGTCATTGTCATCGTCGACCAGGATCATCCGGATACATTGATTGCAGCCCGCAAGGGCAGCCCGCTGGTCATCGGTATTGGTAAGGGAGAACACTTCCTGGCCTCGGATGCCTCGCCCATCGTCGAATACACCAAGGAGGTCGTCTATGTGAACGACTACGAGGTCGCCATCATCCGGCCCGACGAGCTGATCCTGAAGAACCTCGGGAACGAGCGCCAGACGCCGTTCATCACCAAGCTGGATATAGAGCTCGCCGCCATCGAGAAGGGCGGGTACCCGCACTTTATGCTCAAGGAGATCCACGAGCAGCCCCACACCATACAAGACTGTCTGCGGGGCCGCATGGACCCCGCGGCAGGGACCATCACGATGGCCGGGGTGCAGAACCACCTGCAGCAATTGGTGAATGCGCCCCGTATCATCATGGTTGCCTGCGGCACCAGCTGGCACGCAGGTCTGGTGGCCGAGTACGTTTTTGAAGAGTTGTGCCGCATCCCCGTGGAGGTCGAGTACGCCTCCGAATTCCGCTACCGTAACCCGGTCATCCACCATGGGGACGTGATCGTGGCCATCTCGCAAAGCGGTGAAACCGCCGATACCCTGGTGGCCATCGAACGTGCTAAGGAGCAAGGTGCCACTATTTTCGGGATCGTCAACGCGGTGGGTTCCTCCATCGCACGCCAGTCCCATGCGGGCGCCTACACGCACTCCGGCCCCGAGATCGGGGTCGCCAGCACCAAGGCCTTTACGGGGCAGTTGGCGGTCCTGACGATGATGGCCCTCAAGATCGCCGCCGCCAAGGGCACCATCGACGTCAAGCGTTACCAGCACCTTTGCGCGGAGCTGGCTGCCATTCCCGAAAAGGTGGCCGCCATCCTGCAAAAGACCGACCTCATCAAGAAGATTGCCGATAAATACAAGGACGCCCGCGATTTCCTCTACCTGGGCCGTGGGTATAACTTCCCCGTTGCCCTGGAAGGCGCCCTGAAGCTGAAGGAGATTTCATATATACACGCCGAGGGCTATCCCGCGGCTGAAATGAAACACGGCCCGATCGCCCTGGTGGACGACCGGCTGCCCGTTGTTTTTGTCGCCACCAGGGATTCCTACCACGAAAAGATCGTCAGCAACATCCAGGAGATCAAAGCCCGGAAGGGACTGGTGCTGGCCATTACCAGCGAAAACGATGAAGTCATTCCCACCATGGCGGATGACGTTTTCTCCGTGCCCGAGGCCGACGAGATCGTAGCCCCCCTGTTGAGTGTCGTTCCTCTGCAACTGCTGTCCTACTACGTGGGCGTCGCCAAGGGTTTTGACGTGGACAAGCCGCGCAACCTTGCCAAAAGCGTCACCGTGGAATAAGCCGTATGAATCAGATCACCAAGCATCCCGTGTCCAGCCTGGGATACCATTTCATCCCGGCCGAATACCTGCCCAAGGGTAAGGACGAGTACCACCTGCGCAACCTGCAAAACCAAAGCGGTATCGCCTACCGCCACCTGGTGGCGCACGAGATCGAAGTCCTGGTACGCAACCGCAACCAGTCCGACGATTGGAACAACGTCCTCGTTTCCGACGCCTTTAGCCCCGAGCTCGTCAAGAACTGCAAGTTCTATGGGCTTGTCCGCATCGGCAAGCTGGAACCCTGGTACCTGGAGTTCAAGAACCTCCGCCGGCCGGTGGGTTTGTATAACAGCGTCATCTGCAGCTGCGACCTCGGCGACAACGTCGTTATCGACAATGTCAACTACCTGTCCCACTATATCATCGGCAACGACGTCATCCTCGTCAACGTCGAGGAGCTGGCCACGACCAACTATGCGAAATTCGGCAACGGCATCGTCAAGGAAGGGGAGCCGGAAGAACGCCGTATCTGGCTGGAGATATGCAACGAGAACGGCGGCCGGAAGGTCATCCCCTTCAACGGCATGCTGCCCGGGGACGCCTGGCTGTGGTCCCGCTACCGGGACGACGACATGGTGCAGGAACGTTTCAAGGACTTTACCGAGAAGAAGTTCGACCGCCAGCGAGGCTATTATGGCAAGGTCGGGCACCGCACGGTGATCAAGAATTGCAAGACCATCAAGGACGTATGGGTGGGTACCGACGCCTACCTCAAGGGCGCCAACAAGCTCAAGAACCTGACCATCAATTCCTCGGCCGATGCGCCGTCACAGATCGGCGAGGGTTGTGAGCTGGTGAACGGCATCGTGGACTACGGCTGCCGCATTTTCTATGGGGTAAAGGCGGTGCGTTTTGTGATGGCCTCCCATTCCCAGTTGAAATACGGGGCCCGGCTGATCAACTCCTACCTGGGCAACAACGCCACGATATCGTGCTGTGAAGTGCTGAACTCGCTGATTTTCCCGGCGCACGAGCAGCACCACAACAATTCCTTTTTGTGCGCCGCCCTGGTCATGGGCCAGAGCAACATGGCCGCCGGCGCCACCATCGGTTCCAACCACAATTCCCGCAGCCCGGACGGGGAGCTCGTCGCCGGCCGGGGCTTCTGGCCGGGGCTTTGCGTGAGCCTCAAGCACAACTCCAAGTTCGCCTCGTTCAACATACTCGCCAAGGGCGACTACCCGGCGGAATTGCGAATCCCCCTGCCGTTCGCCCTCGTCTCCAACGACGTTTCCGACGACCAGCTGATCGTCATGCCCGCCTATTGGTTTATGTACAACATGTATGCGCTGGCGCGGAATGCCTGGAAGTATACCGACCGGGACAAGCGGACCGAGAAAATACAGACGCTCGAATACGACTTCCTGGCGCCGGACACTATCGGTGAGATGATCGACGCGCTGCGGTTGCTGGAAACCGCGACGGGAAAGGCATGGCTGCTGGATACCCCGGGCGATGAAGAACCCGCCGTCGTCGGCAAGCGTCTGCTGGAGAGCGGCAACCCGGCACTCCGCAGCCTCGACATCCACGGGGAAGCCTTCGAGCATTCTCCCCGGCGGGTGGCGCTGGTCAAGGTCCCCCAGGCATACGCCATTTATAAGGACCTGATCGCTTACCACGCAGCCCTTCAAATCATCGCTTATTTTGAACGGAACCCAACGGCCACGGTCGCAGACCTGGCCAGCGCCGTCCCCGGCGGATACAAACGCATGGAATGGCGCAACGTCGGCGGCCAGCTGATCGACCAGGACAGCATGGATACCTTCCGGCGGCAAATGCGCACGGGTGAGATCAAGTCCTGGGATGACGTCCACGACTTTTACCGGCAGTGCGGGGAAGCCTATCCCAAGGCCAAGCTCCTCGACGCCCTTTCCGCCTGGAAAGAGGTGACGGGGGCGGACGGCCTCGATCGCGCCCGGGTGGTCGACCTTATCTGGGAAGCGGTGAAGACGAAGGCGTGGATGGTCGAAGCCATCTTCGAGTCCCGTGAAAAGGACTACTCCAACCCGTTCCGCGCCATGGTCTATGCCTCCGACGCCGAAATGGAGGCCGTCATCGGCAACCTGGAAGACAACAGCTTTATCGCCCAGGAAAGAAAAAACCTGGAGGCGTTTACCCTCCAGGTTGAAAAGCTCGCGGCACGGTTGAAGTAGCCCGCGGCGGTTGAAGTAGCTTACGCCAGTTCCACGAACAGTTTCTCCTTGGGCCGCCGCACCTTCTTTTGTCCCACCAGCCAGTCCTGGCTCTCGTCCCTATGTCCCAGGGCCAGGAGTATCTCGCTTTTCAGGCCTTTTTCCTTAAGCCCCAGCAACTCATCCAGCGCCTCGTGGTTAAATCCTCCCATCGGGGTTGCATCCACGTGCTCGAGGGCCGCGGCGGCCACAGCCGTACCAAAGGCGATGTGCGTCTGAGAGACGGCCGAATGATAATTTTCTTCGTCCGTCCGGCTCAACATGTTCTTCTTGTAGTTCTGGAAACCATTCAGGCTCTCGACGGTCACGCCCCTTTGATCGGCCACGTCCTGGATAAACTCGTCAAAACGAGCCTCCGTAATCTTATCCCAGGCGGCAAAAACCAGCAAATGCGATGCTTCGGTGATTTGCGGCTGGTTAAAGGCTATGGGTTTGATTTTCTCCCGTAATTCAGGACTTTCGATCACGATGATGTTATAGGGCTGCAAGCCGACCGCGGAAACCGACAGCCGGGTAGCTTCCAGGATGTTCTCGAGTTTAGCAGGGTCGATTTTGTTGCCGTTCATCCGTTTGGTGGCGTAGCGCCAGTTGAGTGCTTCTATCAGGCTCATAGTTTACTATATTTAGGATTTATAATGCATATATAATATCTAACACCGTTAGGTTCACAGGCAAAAAAAATCGTCTATCCCACCAGGGCGTAAATGTATCCTTTGATCGTATCCTCCAGTATCGCCTTACCCAGGTCCGGATCGCCTTCCTTGCGGTTACAATTGTGTTTCAGCCGGATAGATACTATCCCATGCAGGATCGACCAATAGGACTGGAACTTCAATTCCAGGTCCACGGCCGGGTGACTACCGGATAGTACTGCCTTTTGGATCACGTCCTTTACCAGCCCGCCAAAGGTCAGTATCTCGCTGACCGAGTGGGCCTTTTCGCAGGTAGGTATGCCCAATCCAAACATCAATTGGTAATATTCCAGGTTTTGCGAAGCGAATTCCCAGTATGCCAACGCAATGGCGGTTAGCTGTGCGGTGGGCTTGTCATAGGCGTCCCTGGCTTCTATAGCCATCCGGGTTAACAAACAAAAGCCCCGGCGCACAAATTCGCCGATCAGCGCCTCCTTGCTCTCGAAATGGGAATAGATCACCGGCACGCTATACTCGATTGCATCCGCCACCTTCCGGACAGACAAAGACTGAACCCCCTCCTCCTGGATCTGTTTCCAGGCGGTGTCGAGGATCAGGCTTCGGACTTCCTCCTTTTGACGGTATCGGCGTTCGGCAATGCCCATGTTATTTTTCCTAACAGTGTTAGCAAAGTTAGGACATCCTGCCTGGATTCCCAAGGGGTGTTTTAACTACTTGGCCTTCAGCGTATCCGGCGAAGTATTCACGAGGGAATCGGAAGAACGTTTGGCGGAGTCGTTGGCCATTTTGGTATTGTCGGTAGCTTCGGTAGGGGCCGAGCTGTCGATTTTGTTGGAATCGATGCTTTTGCCTTTTCCGTTACACGCGGCGAGGGCGCCGGCCAGGACGAGGGATACGAGAATCTTTTTCATATCGGTATTTTGGATGTAAGTACAAAGCGTGGGCCGTGCTGTCCCGGGGTTGCGTCACTTTTTTCTGAAGAAAAGCCGCACCGGTACTCCCTTGAAGTCGAACGCCTCACGCAGCTGGTTCTCCAGGTAGTTCCGGTAAGGTTGTTTGATGTCGTCGGGATGGTTGCTGAAAAACGCAAACGAAGGCACATGGGTTGGTAGCTGTGTTGCGTACTTGATGTTGACCGGCATGCCCCGGACAACGGGCGGATGGAAAGCGCCAACGGCCTTTTTGAGGAACTCGTTGAGCTGTGAGGTAGGTACGCGACGCTGGCGGTTGCCATATACTTCCAGGGCGATTTCGATCGCCTTGAAGATGCGCGTTTTATCCTGAACCGACACAAACAACACCGGGACGTCCGAAAACGGCGCGATCCGGCTCTTGAGCTCTTTTTCGTAGTCCCGGGCTGTATTCGTTTCCTTTTCCATCAGGTCCCATTTATTGACCAGGAGTACGATCCCCTTCCCCTTGCGTGCCGCCAGCGAAAAGATGTTCAGGTCTTGGGCCGTGATGCCCTTGGTGGCGTCGATCAGGAGCAAACAGACGTCCGCCTCGTCCATGGCCTTGATCGCCCGGATGACCGAATAGAATTCAAGGTCTTCCTCGACCTTTTTCTTGCGGCGGATACCGGCCGTGTCGATCAGGACGAATTCCTTTTGAAACAGGTTATAGTGCGTATGGATACTGTCCCGGGTCGTGCCGGCCACGTCGCTGACGATGGTGCGCTCCTGCCCCAGCAGCGCATTCAGGAGGGAGGACTTCCCCACGTTGGGTTGCCCGATGATGGCGATCTTGGGGATCTCTTCCTTTTCCTCGGATTCGGGGGCTTCCTCGGGGATCAGGGCGGCTATCGCGTCTAGCAGCTCACCCGTACCGCTCCCTGTCATGGCGGCAATGAAAAAGACGGGGTCGAAACCCAGCCCATAAAACTCCGTCGCCTCCAGCAACCTGTCCGAATTATCCACCTTGTTCACCGCCAGGAATACCGGTTTGGGTGAGCGCCGCAACACGTCCGCCATCGCCTCGTCCAGGTCCGTGATCCCCGTGGCGGAGTCGCACAGGAAGAGCAACGCGTCCGCCTCGTCTATTGCGATCAGCACCTGGCGGCGGATTTCCCGCTCGAAAACGTCCTCGCTCCGGGGCACAAACCCTCCGGTGTCGACCACGTTAAAGGTCTTTCCCGCCCAATCCGCCACACCGTACTGCCGGTCCCGCGTTACCCCGCTTTGGTTGTCAACAATCGCTTTTCGCTGCTCCAGCAGGCGATTGAACAAAGTACTCTTACCCACATTTGGTCTGCCAACAATGGCTACCGTAAATCCAGACATAATTGAAAATTTTTGCCACCGGCGTTCGCGCAGCCTCTATTCGTATCCGTATTCTTTTAACAACAGGTCATTGTCCCGCCACTTCGGCCGCACCTTCACAAACAGCTCCAGGAAAATCTTCGACCCGAGGAACGCCTCGATGTCTTTTCGCGCCGCGATCCCAAGCGCCTTTATCTTCTGACCCCCTTCGCCCAGCAGGATACCTTTCTGGGTCTCCCGCTGCACGACAATCTCCGCCCTGATCTTTATCAGGTCGCTCTTCTCTTTGAATTCCTGGACGACTACCGCCGTGTGATATGGTATTTCCTCTGCGTACAATTGGTATATCTTTTCCCGTACCAGTTCCCCCACAAAAAATTTCGTCGGCAAATCCGTGATCTCATCCCCGGGAAAATAAGGCTCCCCTTCCGGCAAACGCTCTATGACCGCCGCTAAAAGCTCGGGCACGCCCGTACCCTTCAGCGCCGACACCTCCATTACCACGGATGCATACGGCTTTGCCGAAAAAAAAGCTTCCAGCTCCTTAACCCTGTCAGGCTTTACCGCGTCCGTTTTGTTGAGGACGACAATAGCCGGCACCCGCAGCTTCAACGCGGTAAAAACACCATCCGCGTCCTCAGGGTTGTCGCCGGCATCCACCAGCAACACCGCTACATCCGCATCCTCCAGGCTGTTCTTCACCGCATGCATCATCCGCTCGTGGAGCTTATATTGCGGTTCGATGATCCCCGGCGTATCCGAAAAAATGATCTGGTAATCCGCCGTCGTCAGTATCGCCTTGATGCGATGACGCGTCGTCTGCACCTTTGGCGAAACGATGGCCAGCTTCTCACCCACCAATGCGTTGAGCAACGTGCTCTTCCCCGCATTGGGCCTTCCGAAAATATTTACAAATCCCGTTCGCATCGCCTGCAAAGGTAACTGAACGAAATAAAATATTTGGTAGTTATTGCATCTCGCCCTACATTTGCAGTCCAATACATCGCGAAGTAGAGCAGCGGTAGCTCGTCGGGCTCATAACCCGAAGGTCGGAGGTTCGATCCCTCCCTTCGCAACGAAACAGCCCCGGTCTTCAGCCGGGGTTTTTATTTGGCAAAAAAACGAGAGGCCCCGGTGAACACCGGAGCCCCAAGTCAGACAAAGGTTTCTCAAGTGATAAGGTGTCCTACTCCTTGTTTGGTCTTCTTTTAATCGATCTGAAAATTACTTTTGCCAGCTCGTCGGCTGGAATTCCTATAACGGTAGCCATGTCGGATACATTACCCAAGGTCCAGCGTTGAGGATTCTCCATCTTTGCCACAAACGAAGCATAACTATGGCTGATCTCCTCGGCCATAACACTTTTAGGAATAATCTCGAACAGGTCATTGAATTTGATGAGTTTTCCGGTCTCAATCAATGCTTTAGCTGCTTCAAATCTTGGGTCGGTCGCCATTTATCGGAATTTTCACAAACACAAGTTATATCTATATCTAATTAGTTTACAATAAGTTACAAATTTCGACTCCAAACGGATTGATATTATCGGATATTCCGACTATATTCATCTGTCAAACAGTAAGTAATGTCGGATACCCTTGAAGTAAGGGTCTTTCTAACTGCGGTTAAGGCTGGTGATAAAAGCGCTTTCGAGCAAGTAGTAAGACTTTACGAAACTTTTGCTTTCGCGTACGCGATGACTCTGTTCAACGATACAGAGGTGGTTGAGGTGATCGCTGCCGAGGCTTTTGCCAGGATCTGGAACATGCGAAACGATATCGATTCCGAACGATTCGATTTGCGGTTATTCCTCGAGTCGACCATTACCGACCTCCACCGGCAATTCATGGAGCACATGATGCTGGAAATAATAGCCGACACCAACCATAATCACCCATTAAACAGCAGCTCATGCCAGTAGCGATTCCCGGTCTTTCGATAGGGGCGGTTATCCGGTATTTTATCCATTTCAGAAAACACCGTAAGTACAACAGGCTCCTGGACAAGCAGACGTTTTTCATAAAGGGCGAGATAGCCAGGCGATGCCTCGATCGCAGGGACATATCCAGCATATACATTGCGGTGCTGGTGGTTATCTGGCGGGATATAAAGAAGGACATAGGCGTTGAGGAAGTTTATCTTTTAAATGTTATTGACGATCAGATTAAAGCTTTTTATTCCGACTACGACCATTTCTACAGACCATCCTTTTCGTGAAACAAACAGCTTGACTTCGAATTGGTTAGCGTTTTTCTACTCCAAAAATACTAAATTTTTTAGCAATTTAACCAAATAAAAAAGCCCTGGCCGCAACCGGTCAGGGCTTCTGTTCTTCATGGCTATAGCGCGGTGACGCGCGGGCTGTACTTATGATTTGTGGCTCACCGAGCTGGAGCCGGAGGAGTGGATATTCCGGATTACGGCGGCGCCTTTATAATATACATCGCTCGACCCGCTGTTGTCGACGGTGAGCTCTTTATTGACGGTGATCTGTGTATCCGATGACCCGCTCGCGCGTATGGAACAGACATCGACGGCCAACTCGTACCCCCGTACATCGCTAGAACCGTTCAACTGGATCTCGGCATTTACGGCGGAGCCCTTGACGGTCGCATCGGAGCTGCCGCTTTGATGGAGATTGAGGTGGGTGGCCTGGATCCCGCCCTTGAAGTCGCTGGAACCCGAAAGGTGGATGGTCAGGTCGGTAGCTTTAATAAAGCCGTCGACGTAGACGTCGCTCGAACCCGAAGCGCCCAGCTCGTCGATATTCTTGAAAGAAACGAAGGCCTTCATCTTCCGGTCGCCCCAATTCCAATGAAATCCTTTATCGTTGAAATAGATATGCAGGACACCATTTACGACTTCGGTCACGATCCGGTTCCGGGTTTCGACGTCGGTGGCGCTTACAGCCACAGCATCTTCATTCCCTTGTTTGATGACCAGGTCGATGGCACTGGATACCTGGACGCCGTGGAAGGGAACGACGGCCCGTTTTTGGACGTTGGGCGCGTCGACCAGCAAGTTGTCCTGTGCGATGGCAAAACCACCGCAGAACAGCGTCAGGCCAAGCAGGAGCAATTTCTTCATATATATGTGTATTTGTAGTAGGACGTAGGAGGTTCCCCGAAAGTTACAGGGTGGAAAAATATTTTTTCCTACCTTGCCGCCAGAAAAACAGATTCCTCGGGGTGCCCATGGTGTGACGTCCACCAGGCTGAGATCATACCCGTAGAACCTGAACAGGGTAATGCCTGCGCAGGGAAGGTCGATAGCCTTTTTCCATTCGCAGCATTTCCCAAAACATTTTTTAACGTTCTCAAACCGGAGACAATGAAAAATTGGTTTTGGGCGATGTGTTGTTTAGCCAGTCCTCTGCTGTCTTCAGCACAAGTCCTTTTACACGGAACGGTAACCGATTCCGTAACGCATGAACCCATAGCGGGGGTAACCGTCCGCGCGGAGCGTACAACAGGTACGCAAACCGACGACAAGGGCGAATTCAGTTTACGCGCCACGAAATCTCCATTGATTGTCAGCGCCATTGGTTACAAGACCCAAACCGTTGAGCCCGGGCAGGGCGAGGTGCTGGTAGCGCTAAGCCCGTTAAAACTCTTCTTGCAGCCTATTGAAGTAAGGGCCGTGCGCGCCGGGGATAAGGCCCCTTTCAGCACGACCAACCTCGACAAAAAGACCATTGCGGAAAACAACGTGGGGCAGGACATTCCTTACCTCCTGGACCAAACGCCTTCGGTGGTCATCAACTCTAATTCGGGGAACGGCGTTGGTTACACCGGCATCAGCATCCGGGGAACCGACCCCACCCGCATCAACGTGACCCTCAACGGCATACCCATGAACGACGCGGAAGATCAGGGGGTTTATTTTGTAGACCTTCCCGACCTCGCGGCCTCGGTCAATTCGCTCCAGGTTCAAAGGGGCGTGGGCACCTCGACCAATGGGGCGGGCGCATTCGGAGCCACAATCAACCTGAGTACCAACGAAACCATCGACAAGGCGTACGGCGAGATCGACAATAGCGTCGGTTCCTACAGTACCTGGAAAACGATGGTCAAGGCGGGCTCCGGCCTGATCGACGACCACTTTACCCTCGACGCGCGGCTGTCCCGGATCACCAGTCTCGGTTATGTGGACCGGGGTTCGAGCGACCTGACCTCACTGTATCTTTCCGGGGCCTACCTGACGGAAAAGTCGTCGCTCCGGTTCAACCTAATATCGGGGCATGAAAAAACGTACCAGACCTGGGACGGGGTGCCCCAGGCCAAGCTTTTGGGCAGCCAGGCGGACCTGCAGCAATACTATGACGACAACCTGGGCTCCTCGTTCTTCACTCCCCAGGATTCGGTCAACCTGTTCAATTCGGACCGGCGCAAATACAACTATTTCACCTACCCCGATCAGACCGACAACTACTGGCAGGACTACTACCAATTGTTTTTTAACCATACCTTCAACCGGCGGTGGGACCTCAACACCGCCGCGTTCCTCACACGCGGGTGGGGTTATTATATCGAATATTCGCCCCAGCAGTCGTTTTCGGCCTTTGGCTTGCCCAACCCCGTTTACAACGGCGACACGATCCAGACGACCGACCTGATCCAGCAACTCTGGCTAAACAACTGGTTCTATGGGGGCGTCGCGTCCCTCCAGTATCATGGCGAGAAAGACCAGGTCATCGCGGGTGGCGGTTGGAACCGATACGATGGGGAGCATTACGGGATCGTGACCTGGGCCCAGACGGGTTTCCCGAACGATTACCAATACTACTGGAACGAGGCACACAAGACGGATTGGAGCGCCTATGTAAAATGGCAGCACCGGTTCAACCAGCGCTGGAGCTCCTTCGTAGACATCCAAAACCGCGTCATCACGTACTACATCAATGGCTTCGATGACAACCCGGGTCTGTATGTACATAAGGATTTCGACTTCTTCAATCCCAAGGCGGGCATCAGCTATACCGGCGCACATGGCTGGAACGGTTACCTGAGCGTTGCGGCGGCAGGCCATGAACCCAACCGGGACGATTTCGAAGCCAGCGAGCAGCAGCAACCCAAGGCAGAGCACCTAATCGACGTAGAGGCCAGCGCGGGTCAGAAAAACCGGCTGTACAGCTGGAGCGCGACCCTGTACTACATGCGCTATCGCAACCAACTGGTGCTGACCGGAAAGATAAACGATGTGGGCGAATACACCCGCACGAACATCCCCGACAGCTATAGGGAGGGCATCGAGCTCCAGGGGGGCATAAAACCGGCGGCCTGGTTTTCGGCCAGCGCCAACCTGACGCTCAGTGAAAACAAGATCCACAACTTTACCGAATACCTGGACGACTACGACAACGGGACCCAACACGAAAATCAGTACCATTCCACCGATATCGCGCTTTCCCCGGACGTAATCGGCGGAGCCACCCTGGACTTCACCCCCACCCGTGCGCTGACGCTCAGCCTCATCAGCAAGTATGTCGGACGTCAGTTCCTCGACAATACCTCCAAAACCAGCAGGAGCCTGGACCCTTTCTTTTATGAAAATGCCCGCATCCTGTGGACGGTTCCCCAGCCGGTTTTCAAACAGGTACAGGTGAGCCTGATGGCGTACAATATATTTAACGCGCTGTATGAACCCAATGGATACAGTAGCAGCTACATCAGCAACCAGCAAACGGTCACGGCCAATTTCTATTTTCCGGCGGCCCCGGTCAACTACATGGCCTCGGTAAATATTTCTTTGTAGTCCGTATAAATACGGAGAAACAGCCTGTGGAGACCAACGTAATTTCCACAGGCTGTTTTGCTTTCCCGCGCTGGGCGCGCACAACCGTTCGGTTAACCATTGATTAGCAAACCCTCTAACGGGTATTTCTCTATAGTTCAGTAATTTACATCCTCGTACCCTAACAAAGGAAAAACTTCCTATACCTTACCTCTTAACCACCAGAAGCCTGGTGTCCTTGTTTTAACCAGAATCGTATAGAAAGTTGAAAACTATAGAATCCAAATCCGACCTATTCAAGCTCCTTGTTGAACACAGCAAGGAGATGATCAGCCTACAGAGAGAGGATGGAGCTTTCGTATACGTAAACCCCGCCTTTTACGACATCCTTGGATATGCCCCACACGAAGTGATCGGCAGAAGCCCGAAGGACTGGATGCATCCCGAAGACACCGCCTGGGTCAAACGGGAAGTAAGGGACGCCGTAGATTACTGGAAAAGCCATAAGGAAGACGCCACGATAAGGGTCCGCTTCCGCGTCCGTTGCCGTAACCGCCGGTATATCTGGCTGCACGCGCAGATCACGTTCATGGAGGACAACCTCGGACGTTTGCAATTCCTGACTAATTCGCAGGACATCACCTTCTATATGGCACTCGAGGAAGAGCTGGTCAACCTCAACCGCCTTTCCGAAAACAGCAACGCCATCGCCCACATCGGCGGCTGGCAGTTCGACCAGGACTCCGAACGCCTCACCTGGTCGCCCGAGGTCAAACGCATACACGAAGTTCCCCCCGACTATATCCCCAGCCTCGAGGAGGCCATCATTTTCTACGCTCCCGAGAGCCGTCCGCTCATGGAGGCGCATATCCGGGGGGCGATGATAACCGGGGAGGGTTGGGACCTGGAGCTGCCGATCATCACCGCCCGCGGCAACCGGAAGTGGGTCAGGGCCCAGGGGCAGGTGGAGATGCACGCCGGCAAGGTCATCCGAATGTACGGGGCATTCCAGGACATCACCGCCGCGCACCAGATCAAGGAGCAGATCCGGTTGAACGAACAAAAATTCAAGGCGATCTTCCACGCCATGTTCCAGTTCATCGGGCTCCTGACACCGGAGGGGCTATTACTGGAAGCCAACGACAGCGTATTGAGCTTCGCCGGGCTTACCCTGCAGGAAATCCTGGGCAAGCCATTCTGGGAGGCGTTCTGGTGGACCGATTACTCGAGGGAACAGATCAAGCTGTATATTCAGCGGGCAGCCTCAGGTGAGTTCGTACGGGAGGAAATCATCGTACAAAGCAAGACCGGTGAGCAACTTTGTCTGGACTTCTCCATCAAACCCATCCTGGACGAACAGGGTAAGGTCGTGATGCTCCTCCCCGAGGGCCGGAACATCACCCGTCAGAAAAGGAACGAGGCCCGGCTGCGCGTGATGCAGTTTTCGATAGACCAGGCGTCGTTACCGGTGGTTTGGTGCAACGCCGACGGGATGATCACCTATATCAACGAATGCGGTTGCCAGATCCTCGGCGTCCCGGCCGAAGAACTGTTGGGCGCCCGGTTGTGGCAGTTGTCCCCCGGTAGCACCACCGACAGTTACGAGGCGTTCTGGGCGAGGCTGAAGGAACAAAAGGTAATCAACCTCCAGCGGGCCCTGACCCTCCGGTCGGGAAAGGTCGTGGAGCTGGAGATCACCGCCAACTATATCTCCTACGGGGACCATGAGTCCAGCGTCACCTTTTTCCAGGACATCACCGAGCGCATCCAGGCCCAACGCCGGCTCGTGGAGAGCGAACAGCGGTTGCGCTATGCCCTGGAAGGGACCGGGGGCGGCCTTTGGGACTGGAGCCTCGATTCAGGCAATGTATACCTTTCCCCGATCTGGAAGTCAATGCTGGGTTACCAGGACACCGAGCTGGAAAACAGCTATCAGAGCTGGTACAGCCAGATACACCCCGAGGACAAGCAAAAGATGCTCCAGACGATCCAGTCCGTGTACGATCCTGCAAACGATACCTTCTCCCTGTTGCACCGGTTGCGCTCCAAAGCGGGCGACTACCGGTACATCCTTTCCAAGGGGATCGTCATCCAGCGCAGTCCCCTGGGCAAACCGGAACGGATCATCGGGATCAATTCCGACCTGACCACGCAGATACAAACGCAGGAAAAGCTAATCGAGACACAACAGCGTTTCCACCACGCCTTTTTCAACTCGGGGATCGGCATGGCGATCATCGCCCCCAACGGAAGCTGGATCGACGTCAACGACGCCGTCACCAAAATCACGGGTTTTTCGCGGACCGAGCTCCTCCACTGCACCTTCCAGGACATCACCCACCCGGACGACCTGGCCAGGGACATCGCGGGTACCAACTCGCTGTTGAATGGCACGATCGACGTGCATTCCATGGAAAAGCGGTATATCCACAAGCAGGGCCATACCATTTGGGTCAACCTCAACGCCACGGTGGTCCGTAACAAGGTGGGCGAGCCCCAGTTCTTTGTATCGCATATCGAGGACATCACCTCGTTGAAGGCCGCCCAGCAATCCCTGGAACGCCAGAACCTCAGGCTGATCTCCAGCGCCGAGCACCTTACGCGCAAGAACAAGCAGCTGGCCGAGTTTTCGCAGATCGTATCCCACAACCTCCGCGCCCCGGTCAGCAACATCAGCATCCTGCTGCAGTACTACAAAAGCGCGGAGACGACCGAAGAGAAGGAAGAGCTGGTCGACCTCCTCACCCAGAGTACCGGCAACCTGCTCGATACGCTGAACGAACTAACGGAGGTGATCAAGGTCCAGCAGGACAAACACATCCAAAAAGAGGAGCTGGCGTTCGAACAAGTCTTTGAAAAGGTCAAGCAGATGCACGCCGCCCAGATCGCCGACGTCAAAGCAACCGTCCTATCCGATTTTTCCGGGGCGCCGGTCATCAGCTATCCCTCCATTTACCTGGAGAGCATTTTA
This sequence comes from Dinghuibacter sp., assembly GCF_035492835.1. Lineage (NCBI taxonomy): Bacteria > Pseudomonadati > Bacteroidota > Chitinophagia > Chitinophagales > Chitinophagaceae > Dinghuibacter > Dinghuibacter sp. Next base: position 890 of record NZ_DATJIY010000275.1, on the reverse strand, counting down.
ATGAACTTCCTGAACAATGCCCTGAAATACGCCCATCCCGGACGCTCGCCCCACATCATGGTGCGCACCTTCTGGAAAAAGGGCAACCTCCTCCTGGAGTTCTCGGACAACGGCCGGGGAATCAACCTGGAGAAGCACAGCGGCAATCTGTTCAAGTTATACAAGACCTTTCATAAGCATCCGGACGCAAAAGGTTTGGGCCTTTATATGACAAAAAATCAGGTAGAAGCCATGGGCGGCAAGATCTTTGTGGAGAGTAAAGAGTTTGAAGGCACCAAATTTATCATTAACTTCAATCAATATCAGGCCCCAGATGCAGAATAAAATCCAGATAGCCATCGTAGACGATGACAAGATTTTCCAGCTGATCACGAATAAAACGCTCAACACGATCGAACAGGTGGGACAAATCTGGCAATTCTACAACGGGGAAGAAGCGCTGGTCTATCTGCAGGACCATGCCGCCCAACCTGACCTCCTTCCCGACATCATCCTGCTGGATATCAACATGCCCGTCGTCGACGGCTGGACCTTCCTGAAGGACTACGAACCGCTCCTCCCCTCCCTGTCCAAGACCATCTCCATCCACATGGTGTCCTCCTCCATCGACCCCAAGGACATCGAGCGCGCCAACGGGATCCCGCTGGTACAGGAGTATATCATCAAGCCCATCACCAAGGACAAGATCCTGGACGTGATCCGCCAAACCGTCGAGCGCCAGAGCGCCTAAGATTTTCCGCCTCCTTTTACTCATTTTACCTTCCGCGTACTCCACAGGCTTTCGCATACGTCCATGTGTTTCCGTGCGCCTCCACATGCCTCCGTGCGCCCCGCTTGCATGCTTCGGGCGTAGGCGAAAGGAGAAGTGAGGCCCCCTTGAGCAGTTTTTC
>NZ_DATJIY010000274.1:0-13137 GCF_035492835.1 Dinghuibacter sp. | reverse complement strand
AAAACGAGGGAAAAAGGGGCAGCACGGCCCTCTTTGGACATACCAGGCCCGCTGAGTAAAACGGCGGAGGCCCGGTTTAGCCGAAAACCCGTAAAAAGGCCGTAAATTGTCCCGATGAAGAAGACGGATTTCGTGTATTCGACCGAGGGCGAACCCCACCGCATAAGGACCAAGAAGATACTCAAAACCAACCCGGAAATCCGGAAGCTCATTGGGAAGAACCCCCTCACCTTTTGGGTCATCCTGGGTATCGTGGCCTTTCAGATTGGCGTTTCTGCGCTGCTGGCGCACCAACCCTGGTGGCTGGTCCTCGTGACGGCCTATGTCATCGGCGCCTTCGCCGACCACGCCCTCTTCGTCATGATCCACGAGTGCGCCCACGCACTCATCTTCAAGGGCAGGGTACCCAACCGCATGGCCGGTATGCTGGCCAACATCCCGCTGGTCTTCCCCAGCTCGGTGGGGTTTGAACGGTACCACCTCAAGCACCATGCTTTCCAGGGCGTCCACGAGCTGGATGCCGACCTGCCGAACCAATGGGAGGCCAAATTGATCAACAACTATTTTATCGGCAAGGCCCTCTGGCTGCTGTTCTATCCCGTGGTACAGCTGCTGCGCATCGGACGGCTTAAGGAAATAAAACCGGTGGACGGCTGGAACGTGCTCAACCTGGCCATACAGATCGTGGCGATGGCCGCCATCTGGTGGTTCATCGGACCCAAGGCGCTGATCTATGTCGTGGCGAGCTTCTTCTTTTCCATCGGCCTGCACCCGCTGGGCGCCCGCTGGATACAGGAGCACTACCTCGTCGAAGACGAAATCCAGGAGACCTACAGCTATTACGGCGTCCTCAACACCGTAGCTTTTAACGTGGGCTACCACAACGAACACCACGACTTTCCGTCGGTGCCCTGGAACCGGCTGCCCAGGATCAAGTCCGGGGCGCCCGCCTATTACGACACGCTCCACGCCCACAAGTCGTGGACGGTGTTGTTTTTCCGTTTTTTGTTCAGTAAGGAAATCTCCCTCTTTTCCCGGATCGTCCGCAAAGAGCGCGCTAAAGTGCCCCTGACGGACATGTCCACTCCCGACAAGGAATACGCCTAAAAAAGGAAGCCACGGAACCGGAACCTACACCGGTAGTATCGTAACACTATACCGTGCGATACTATACCGGCAGGGCAAAAGCAGCGCCAACGCCTCCATAGCCTGTTTTAGGCTGGACGAGAACGTCCCCGTGATACGCGCCGTCCGGCCCACGTCTCCCTGGACGTCGATCGTCACCCCATACCAATCCTCGAGCTGGTGAACCACGCTGTCGAAAGGCGCGTTGTTGAATACGAGCGACCCCGCCACCCAGGCGCGCAAGGGTAGCGTATCGAAGGTTTCTTTTTCCATAAGGTCGATCGACCGGTTGATCATGACCATATTCCCGCCCATCAGGGTATCTGTCTCCGGATCGTGGGAAGTATAGGCCTTGGTCGCCAGCAAACGTCCCGACAGGATCGAGGCGCTTTCCCCCTCGTCCTTGGCAAAGGCGCTGACCCGGAAGGCGGCCACGCCCGTCATCGACAGGTTCCGGGTATGGACGGTGAATAAGTGCGGCGCGTCAAAAAAAGCGTCCCCATCCAATAACACCGCGCTACGGCTATAATAGACCCGCGTCCCGGGGTTTAAGATCACCTTGGTGCTATCGGGCAGCACAAAGGACCGCCGCTCGAGAGAGCTGCTTCCGATCAGCAGGCTGTCGCCGCGATACGTCGTAACGGCGGACGTATCCGAAATCGAAACGGGACCCGAAACCGGGCGGCAGCCCGCAGCCAGTAGAAAAAGAAAAACACACCCACGCATCCCGCGAATATAGCTACATTGCTAAATATGAGAGTAATATATTGCTTGCTCGCCTGCGCGATGGCGCAACACGCGGTAGCGCAAACCGCGACCGCGCAACCCACCCCCTGGAACCACAAGTCTTGCGCCGTCGTCCTCACCTACGACGACGCCATCGACATAGACCTCGACAACGTCGTACCCGCCCTGGACTCCCAGGGCCTCAAGGGTACCTTCTACCTCATCACCTCTTCCCCCGTCGTGTCCAACCGCCTGAACGAATGGCGGTCCGCCGCCAAAGAAGGGCACGAGCTCGGTAACCACACCCTCTTCCACCCCTGCGCCGGTGGCCCGGGCCGCGACTTTGTCCAAAAGGATTTCGACCTCCGAACCTACACCGTCAACAGGGCCATAGCCGAAATCAAGGCAGCAAACGGCACGCTGCAAGCCATCGACGGCAAGACCCGCCGCACCTTTGCCTACCCCTGCGGCGACCTGGCGATAAGGGATTCGTTTTTCTATGCTAACCTCCGGCACGACTTCGCCGCCGCCCGTGGCGTACAACCCTCGATGCCCACGGTCGATAAGGTCGACCTCGACAACGTCCCCTGTTATGCGATGATGAACCAAAGCGCGGAGGCGATGATCGACCTGGTAAAACAGGCCATAAAAAGTCACGGCCTGCTGGTATTCCTGTTCCACGGCGTGGGCGGCGGCCACGCCATCAACGAAGGTCTGGCCGAGCACAGCGCCCTGCTGCACTTCCTGAAGGCAAACGAAAAAGACATTTGGGTAGCCCCCATGGTCGAGGTAGCCGACTACATCCGGACAACAGGCACCGGGGCGTCCGCGCGGTAATATTGACCGCGCCATGTTCAGCCCCGCCAGAACAAGCTACAGCTGTTCTTCCATTTTTTCAGCCATTGCTTCCTAACATTTAAACGTGTATGTTGTACCTCCCGGAGCGTCGCCCCCGTGTGCTCCCTAAACGCGTCGACCTTGGACACGCCCACCCGCTGTGATGGGTAGATACCCGAGTGGCCGCTGAAATAGTACGCCGTAAAACACGCGATCGCATAGTACAACAGGTTCCCCGCGCCAAAGAGCTCCACCCCCATGATCGTACAGGCGATCGGGGTATTGGTGGCCCCCGCGAACACAGCGATAAAACCCAGCCCCGCCATCAGGTCGACCGGCGCCCCGGAGAGCACGGCGAGCGTATTGCCCAGCGCGGCGCCCACGAAGAACAGCGGCGTCACCTCCCCGCCCTTGAACCCGGTCCCCAGCGTAACCGCGGTAAAGACCAGCTTCCAAAGCCAGCTGAATGAGGACGCCCCCCCGGCATGGAAACACGAGGGAATCGTCACCGAATCCTTGTGTATGCCCAGCACCCCGAGACTCAGGTAGTCCTGGGTACCCAATATAAAAGTCATCAGAATGACCAGCCCCCCTCCAAGGATCGGCAGCAGCCACGCCGGCCGGACCCAACGGTTGCCATACCGTTTGACCGCGTGCGTCGTTTCCGAGAACAGCCATCCCGCAAGCCCGAACAGCGCGCCGGCGCCAATGACCTCCAGCAGCCGGAGCCAGTCGATATGAAAAGGAGAAGATATGGCGTACGCCGTATGGTGGATCCCCCACGCCTTACACGTCAGGTCCGCCCCCACGCTGGCGATCAGGCAGGGTAGGAGGGCGTCGTACCGCATCCGCCCCAGCGCCAGCACCTCGAGGGCGAAGATCGCCCCGGCTACGGGTGTCCCAAAAACGGCCCCAAACCCGGCAGCTATACCCGTTGTCAGCAAAATACGCACATCGGGGGCCGTCAATCCGAACCGCCGCGCCCACCACTGGGCCACGCTCCCCCCGATCTGTACCGCGGTCCCTTCCCGCCCGGCCGAGCCGCCAAAGAGGTGGGTCAGCACGGTAGTCCCCAGGACGAGCGGCGCCATCCGGGCGGGAACGCCGCCCCCCGGCTCGTGGATTTCGTCCATGATCAGGTTATTCCCCGCTTCCGCGTTCTTACCGAGGTATTTATACAGAAAATAGATCAGGACCCCTGCCGCGGGTAGCAAAAAGAGCAACCAGGTGTGGCCGAAACGGAACACGATGGCCTTATCCAACAGCCAAAGAAAAAGAGCCACCAGTGATCCCGCGGTCAGGGACACCGGGAGGATGAGTAAGGTCCAGCGAAGCAAATGGAGCAGTGTTCTATGCATTCCTACAAAATTAATAAAATGATTATTAATGGTTTGTAGGCGTCATCAGCCCCCGTTGGCGGGGCGGTTACCCAGGCGGACACCATCGCCTGTATTCGAACGCAATATACGTACAATTACGCAATCTTGTGCAAAGCGGCCCAAATGGTTATACATTATACATTGTGTTTATTATTTTAGGGCAACCGCTATGTTGGAACACCGCTTCGAAGAGCACCTTTTTACCGCCCTGGACGGATTCCCGTGCAGCCTGTGGCGACTGAAAAAAGAAGTCCTTTCCCCGGAGGGACCGGTTTTGCTGGTGCATGGCGCCGGCGTGAGCGCGAACATTTTCAATCCCCCTTCCCGGTTGAACGTCGTGGACGCCCTGGCCGCCGCCGGTTTTGACGTATGGTTGGAAAACTGGAGGGGCAGCATCGCCTGCGCGCCCAACCAGTGGGACCTCGACCAGGCAGCCATAAACGATCACCCCATCGCGGTACGGGAAGTCTGTCGTATAGCCGGCACGACTGAGCTCCAGGCGGTCATCCACTGCCAGGGCTCCACCAGCTTTATGATCTCCGCGCTCAAGGGCCTGACGCCCCAGGTCCGCACGATCGTCTCCAACGCCGTTTCGCTCCACCCCGTCGTGCCCTGGTTCTCCGAGGTGAAGCTCCAGGCCGCGCTGCCCCTGATCAAAACCCTTTCGGCCTACCTTAACCCCCACTGGGGCGACGATCCCGACGACCGGTTTGCGCGCTGGCTGAAGGTCTGGGTGGACCTGACCCATTGGGAGCGGGATACGGAGGTCGGGAAGTTCGTCAGCTTTACTTACGGAACCGGGCACCCCGCCCTATGGGAGCTCGACAACCTGTCGCCGGCCGTGATGGACTGGATACGGGAGGAATTCGGAAAGGTACCGGTTTCGTTCTTCGAGCACATCCGCAGGTGCGTCGCCGCCGGCCAGCTGGTCAGCGCCGACGGGAGCATCCGCTACGCCGACCAGGCGCCCAAGACGACCGCCCGGTTCGTTTTTCTCACGGGCAAAAAGAACAAGTGTTTTCTTCACGAGAGCCAGGAGAAGTCCTTTGACTATTTCAACCTCCGGAAACCCGGTTATCACCGGTTGTACGAGTATGACCGGTACAGTCACCTGGACATTTTCCTGGGGGAGGACGCCAGCAGGGATATATTTCCCGATATCATCCGAGAATTGCTTCAATAATTACCTATGAGTATTCCCAATCGAATAAAGGCTTACACCGGCCGCTACGCGCTGGTCGATGGCGTGCCATTCACCATGCCGGTGCAGACCGTCAACGCCCAGGCGTTCATGGCCGGTTTTTTCTGCGACTACAAAAAGGCCGCGGCCCTCATCCCCGGCATACAGCTCCACCCGCTCCGGCTCTGGAACGGCAAGGCGGTATTTGTCGTCACCGTCGTCAACTACATCAATACCACCATCGGCAAGTATATAGAATACAGCCTGGCGCTGGCCGTGACCCGGGGCGCGCGTCCCGCCCCGCCGATGCTGCCCGCGGTCTTTATGAGCACCTACCACACCGGCCAGTTCATCCTCGACCTGCCCGTGAGCACCGAAATATCGGTGAAGGGCGGCAAGGGTATATGGGGTATGCCCAAGCACCGCGCCAGTCTCGACTTCACCGTCGGCGACCGGATGGTTTCCGCGCAGTACGAGGACGGTGGACAGTTCGCCTTCCGGATTGAGATCGAGCGACCCACGAACGCCAGGATCCCGCTGGGCGTCATGGCCACGAACTACAGCCATTTCCGCAATATGCTCATGGCCTCCTATATCTATTTCAACGCCAAGGCGGGCATCCGTTTGGGCAAAAAGGCGCAAGGCAGCCTCTATATCGGGGACCACGCCCGAACGTCCTTTTTGCGGAGCTTAGGGATAGAAGGTAAACCCTTTTTCACCCTTTTCATGCCCGACACCACCGGTACCCTGGACGACCATTTCCAGTGCTGGTTCATGACCTACGACACCCCGCCGACGAAAGTGACCCCCGAGGGCATGGAAAGCGTCATTGACCTGGGTCTCAGCGAGACCTGGCTGCCGGCGCCTTCGATCACCGACTACGCGCGATTCAAAATATGAACTTTATGAAAACCATCCTTCTTAACCTCAACGCCGGTTATGTCTTCTTCACCTCCTCCATCTACATGGGGGTGATGTGGGCGCTGCACTTCTTCTGGTACCCCAGCTGGCAGTACCTCAACCTCGGGAACGTCCAGGACGCCTTCGTCGGCCCCACCGGCGAGGCGACGAAATTCTTTACGATCCTGGTCCCCATCATGATGGTCTCCTGTATCATCATGATCATCACCGAATGGAAACAACCGGCGCGCTGGACCACGTGGCTCATCTCCGCCGGCATCGTCGGGGCCACCATCGTCGGCAAGCTGATCATCATACCCATCAACGAGACCATCGCCGCGGGGGTGGCCGACCAGGCGACCCTCAACGCCCTGCTGGAGCGCTGGATGATGCTCAACAACATCCGCATGGCCATCACCACGGTCATGTGGCTGGGCTGTCTGTTCTATTTTATGTATAAAAAAACGGAGGCCTGATGTCCGTCATCCTTCGTTTCATCGCCGCCGTAACGGTGTTGTCGGGCATTGTCCAGGTCGTCGCGCCCGGCTGGATACTGTCGCTCGTCGAGGGAAACGCCGCCGCGTCGTACGCGTTCGGGATCGTCGGTTTCTTCATGGCGCTCTTCGGCGGGCTGTTGTGGCAAAGCGTCGGCTCCGGTATACGCGCCGGCATCTTCTGGTCCGGTCTCCAGAAGGCAGGCGCCTCCGCCGCCGTTTTCATCGGCGTCTACCGCGGCGTCTTCCACGGCCCGGTGGCTTATGCCGTTGCCTCCTTCGACGGCGTTTCCGCCATCCTCATCTTCGTTTACTATGCCTTTCCTCGATCCACATAGCTCGCGCTCCCTCGTCCTTGCCGGCGGCGGCATCCGCGTGGCCTACCACGCCGGCGTCCTCCAGGCCCTGGAAGAGGCGGGCCTGACCTTCGCCCACGTCGACGGCACGTCCGGCGGCGTCTTTGGCACAGCCATGCTCGCCAGCGGCGTAACCCCCACCGAAGCCGCCCGCTACTGGCGGCGTCTGGACCTCGGCGGCTTTATGCGCCTGCTGCCCCTGCGCCGTTATTTTGGCGGTCTTCCCGCGATCGGCAGCGCCGCCGGCGTGCGCGAAAAAATATTCCCCGGCCTGGGCATCGACATCGACCGCCTCCGCACGAATGCCACGGCCGCCTTCACCTTCAACGTCTGCAACTTCGCCCACAAGACCCTGGAGTCGATCCCCCATACCGACGTCACCCTCGATCACCTGATCGCCGGTGTTTCGCTTCCCCTCTTTATGCCCGCCGTGCCCATCGCCGGCGCCAGCTATCTCGACGGCGTCTGGATCAGGGACGCCAACCTGACCACCGCCTATGAGCGCGGCGCGACCGAAGTCTACCTCGTCTGGTGCATCGGCAATACGCCCACGTACCGCCCCGGTCTATTCCACCAATACGTCCACATGATCGAAATCGCCGCCAACGGCGCCCTCTTCGAAGAAATGGCCACCCTTTCCGCCCGCGCCACCCGCGAAGGCCGCTCCTGGCGGGTCCACGTGATCAAACCCGCGTACGCCCTCCCCCTGGACCCGGACTTCGTCCTCCACCGCATCGACGCCGACACGCTGATCAACATCGGCTACGCCGACGCCAAACGATACCTCGCCGACCCGCGCCCCGTCGCCACCCCGCTCAGCAACACGGCAGCCGCCTTCGCCTCCGCCACGATCATGGCAGAGCCCGGCCCCGCCTACCACTACCGCATGTGCTACCGCGGCCGGCTTGGCGGCGCCGATCGTTGTATCCGGCTCGGCGTCTTTCTACGTCCCGCCGGCCCCCAGCTCTTCGCCTCCGTCGACTGGACCCCTACGGTCACCGTCTCCGGTTTTAACGCTTCGCAAAACGGCTTCCGAATACGCGTGGGCCCCGACGAATACGCCGTCGACTTCCGCGGCGCCCACTTCACGCTGCGCGCCGCCTCCGGCGGCGCGGTCCTCGACTCCGCCACCCTCCGCCGCCCCTTGCTCCCCCGTCTCCGCAACCGCTGGTACGCCAGCGTCTTCGGCGTCGACGGTGGCCCATTCGCCCGTCTCCGCGCCAAATCCCGGCTCCGTGCCCACCCTCACCTCCAAAAGCACTCGATATGAAACAACTATCGCTCCCCCTCTCCGAGATACAACCCTGGTACGACGTCCTCGTCATCGGCAGCGGCTACGGCGGCAGCATCGCCGCCTCCCGTCTTTCCCGCGCCGGTCTGACAGTCGGTCTCCTCGAAAAGGGCAAGGAATTCCAACCCGGTCAATATCCCGACGACATTGCCCAGGCTTGCGAAGAAATGCAGGTCCACGCCCCGGACAAACCCGCGGTCTCCAACGGTCTTTATGAATTTCACATCGGCCCGGACATCAGCGTCTTCAAGGGCTGCGGTCTGGGGGGGACCTCCCTGGTCAACGCCAACGTCTCCATAGAGCCGGAGGAACGCGTCTTCCAGGACGCCCGGTGGCCAAAGGCTATCAGGGAAGAGGGCCTAAGCCAGGGCTACGCGCTCGCCCGCGCGATGCTCGAGCCCAATCCCTATCCCGAAGGGGCCGAAGGCTATCCCGAGCTGGCCAAGGCAAGGGCCATGAAAACCTCCGCCGGCTCCATGGGCTTCCCTTTCAAATACCCCGACATCAACGTCACCTTTTCCGACCGCGTCAACCAGTCCGGCGTTCCGCAGGCGGCCTGCAAGAACTGCGGCGACTGTGTCACCGGCTGTAACCACGGCGCCAAGAACACCCTGCTCATGAACTACCTCCCCGACGCCTTCAACCATGGCGCGCAGATATTTTGCGGGGTGGAAGTATCGCATATCGCCCGCTCCGGCGACGGCTGGACGGTCTACTACGACATCCACGGCGTCGGCCGCCCCGCCTTCCACGCGCCGCCCCTCTTTACCCGCGCCCGTGCCGTCGTCGTCTCCGCGGGCACGCTGGGCAGCACCGGGATACTGCTCCGTTCCCGCGCCGCGGGTCTTACCCTCAGCGATGAGCTGGGCAAGCGGTTTACCGGGAACGGCGACGTCCTCGGTTTTTCCTACAATTGTAAGGACCCCGTCCATGGCATAGGCCTCGGCAAACACGTCGAACAGGACGGCTTCGCCCCCGTGGGCCCCTGTATCACCAGCCTCATCGACATGCGCCACCAGGCCGTACTGACCGATGGCATGACCTTTGAGGAGGGCAGCATCCCTGCGCCCATCGCCGCTGTCGTCAATACCGCGATGCTGGGCATGGCCGGTCTTGGCGCCCCCCACAAGGCCGAAGAAGTCGTGAGCCTCGTCGAAGGGCCCTACCGCGGCGCGACCGATCGTATGCAAACCTACCTCGTCATGACCCACGACGACGGCAACGGGCACCTGACGCTCGAGGACAACCAGCTAAAGATATCCTGGCCTGGCGTCGGCGAGCAACCTATCTTCAAAAAGGTCGACAAGGCCCTGCGCGACGCCACCACCCCGCTACAGGGCGAATTCATCCGCGACGTTGTCTGGAATAAATTCTTTCACTACGACCTCGTCACCGTGCATCCGTTGGGTGGTTGCTGTATGGGGGAAAGCGCCGCGACCGGCGTCACCACCGACACCGGCGCGGTCTATAACGGCGCCGCCGGCGCCACGACCTGGCCGGGTTTGTACGTCCTCGACGGCTCCATCGTGCCCATGCCACTGGGTACCAACCCGCTCTTTACGATCTCCGCGCTCGCCGAGAGGGCCGCGCCGCGCATCGCCGCGACGTACGGCAAGAAGATCGACTACGCGGACCGCACGCCCGATACGCCGCCAGGCGTCGGGTATCCCGTGGCGGTCCAATTCACCGAAACGATGAAGGGCTACATTTCCCCCGCCGACACGGGCGATTTCCAGGCTGCCTACGCCAAAGGCCAAGCCGATGCCTCGCTCTGTATGTTCACCCTCACCATCCGCACCGGCGACATCTCACAGCTGGCAGCCGACCCCGCGCACCCCGGAACCATGGCCGGCACCCTTACCGCCCCCGCCTTGTCCGACCAGCCCATGACCATCAGCCACGGCGTATTCAACCTCTTCGAAGCCGATCCCGACCCCGCCCACCTCAAGATGAAATACCATATGCGGCTGCATACCCATGACGGCCGCACCTATTTCTTCTACGGCTACAAGGAAATCGATGACGACCACGGTCTGAAACTATGGAGCGACACCACGGTGCTGTATTCGACCATATACGACGGCGCCGATGACCAGGCGCCCATACTCGCCCGCGGCATCCTCAAGATCGCGCCGGGCGATTTTGCCCTGCAGATGACTACGATGGAAGCCGTCCACGCCCCGAACATCACGGCCAAGGCCCGCGCGCTGGAAACCTTCTCCAAATTCTTCACCCGGGAACTCGTCAACACGTTCTTTAAAAAATGGCTCTAAGACAACGGACACAGTCCGACTATACCCACCTCGGCCGCACCATTATAGGTAACCACTTCCGGACCGAAACCAAAAAGTCCAAGGGCGCCCCCGTCCTCAACAAGCTCACCGACTTCATCTCCCGCCGCATCTGGAGCTGGCTGTATTATTACCTCGACAGCCGATTCGGAAGGCCGCACCCCTATCCCGACTATACCAACGCCCCCGATAACGGCGTCTACCAGCTTAGCCCGGACCCCGCGGTCCTCGCCCTTTGCGCCGACTGGGCCACCAACACCGCCGAATCCTGCGCCGTCGCCAGCCGTATGCGCGAGCACCGCCCCGATTATACCCTCCACCTCGGCGACACCTATTTCGTCGGCGAGCCCAAGGAAATCGCCGCCAACTTCCTCGATCCCGGCTCCCCCTGGATCCGCGGCCCCCGCGGCAGCTTCGCCGTCCTTGGTAACCACGAGATGTACGCCAAGGGCAGCGCCTTTTTCGACAAGCTCCTTCCGACCCTCGGCATCGCGGACGGTCCCGCCGCCGGCGCACCGGTCCACGCCGCCGGCGCCCCCGTGTTTCGCGGGCAGCATGCGGCCTCCCCCGCGTTCCGCGGCCAACACGCAGGATTCTTTTGCCTGGAAAACGCCCACTGGCGCATCCTCGGCCTCGACACCGGCTACCACTCCATCGGCCGCCCCATCCTCGAGCTCCTCCCGTGGTTCCAACCCGACTGCCGTTTCGACGACAAGCTCGTGCGCTGGCTACGAGACACCGTCAAACCCGGTCAGGACGACCGGGGCCTCGTCCTCCTCACCCACCACCAATACATCACCGCCTTCAACGAACCCGAATACACCATCCCCGCCGCCCAGCTGGCCACCCTCATCGGCGAAGACCGCGAAGTGCTCTGGTTGTGGGGCCACGAACACCGCTTCTCCCTTTATAGCAAATTCTCCATGCCCGGCGGTCTCACCGCCTACGGTCGCTGCATCGGTCACGGCGGCATGCCCGTGGAAATAAAAACGAATAGGCCCAGAGCCGGCAAAAAGGGCTCCCCCCACCTCGTCATGGTAGACGCCCGTAGCCGCGAAAAAGACAACCGCAACGACGACCCCCTCGGTTACAACGGCTACGCCATCCTCACCCTCGACGGCCCCACGCTCCACATCGACTACTGCGACACCCAAACCCACCTCTTCCGCGAGACCTGGGTCCGCGACGGCGCAAAAGCCCTCAAAGGCGAGATCGAAGTCGACCCGCACTGCCCGTTGCAACCCGTAAAAGGAAAAGAATGGAAAGACGCCGTGCGTTGAAAAACCGCTAGCGCGTCACCGCCCCGAGTATCTTCGCATACTGCTCGTCATCCGCCTCCCACAACTCGATCTTGTTGTCCTCGGGGTCGAGGATGTGCACGAACTTCCCATAGGGATACACCTCGATGTTGTCGAGCACGGTCACGCCATCCGCGCGCAGCCGCGCCACGAGCTCCTCGATGTGTACCACGCGGTAGTTGAACATGAAGTCTTTTGTCGAGGGCGAAAAGTACGTGGTATCCGGCGGAAAAGGACTCCAGGCCGTAAACCCCTTTTGGCGGTTGTCCCACTGCCGCCAGCCAAAACTGGTCCCATAGGCATCCACGCGGAAGCCCAGGTGGCGGCCATACCACTCCTTGAGCTTTTCCGGTTCACGGCACTTAAAAAAGATGCCTCCCACCGAGGTCGCGCGGGGGCCGGCGTCCGCCAGGGTGTTCCGCTCTATGATCTCAAAAGGGACCTTGGTATCGGCAAAGACCTGCCATACCGATACCTTGTCGACCGACATCGTCGCCTTCCAGGCAGCGGGTATGCGGAAACGGTCCCCCAAACCGGTTGTCCCCCTGAAGGCCCCCGTGGCCCAGCCGGTGGCGAACACCGCTGCCGGCGTCTCCACGGCGTCCACCAGCTCGAGGGCATAGTCCGGGAAGAGTTGAAAATAGCCGCTCCAGGCATTTTTACAGGCGTCCGCCCCGTTCACGCGGTTGCCGATGGGGTCCACCAGCGTATGATCCGGCGTCATAAGGCTGTGCAGGCGCTCCGCGTCCCGGGCATTGATGGCCGTGACAAAGTCGAAAAAGGCTATCGAAGACATACCTCTAATATACTTTATAGGAATGGGTTAACGTTATAAGAAAAACCGGAAAATGCTGGGAGTCGTACTGGCCCTCGCGATGCTGGGCGCGCACCCGAAAGACCATGACCTGACCGAAGGCCATATCACCGTCCAGGGCCGCGACCGCAGTTGGAACGACGGCCGCCTAAAGACCCCCGCCAACCGGCAAGGCATCGACGACATAGCTTTCATCGACGCCGGCACCTGGCCCGGCGGCTGGGTCTACCTCCCGAAGGGCATTATCGGTATCACCCCCCGCAACCTGGACGCCAACGAGGCTATCTGGGGTTTTTTCCGCCAGCTCGCTCGAGGTTAGGCAGGAATCCTGTCAACAGCCCGATCAGCGGTAAAAAAGCGCACACCTTATACACGAACTGAATAGACGTCCGATCCGCCAACCATCCGAGCACCGCGGACCCAAGCCCGCCCATGCCGAATGCCAG
>NZ_DATJIY010000273.1:0-10252 GCF_035492835.1 Dinghuibacter sp. | reverse complement strand
GCGAAACAGGTGACGGTGACCACCACCGGGTGGTCGGACTTCGTGTTTGCGCCGGGGTATGTGTTGCCGTCGCTGGATAGCGTGGCGGCGTATGCGCAGCAGCACAGACATCTCCCGGGGATTCCGTCGGCGGCGGAGGTCGAAAAGGGCGGGCAGGACCTCGGGGAGATGAACAAGCTGCTGTTGCAGAAGGTGGAGGAGCTGACGCGTTATGCCATCGACGCGCAGCGGCATGCGCGGGCGCAGGATTCGGTCATTGCGGAGCTGAAGGCCCGGATGGATAAACTGTCTAATCCTTGAGCATCCCCTGTCCCTTGACGAGCCAGGAGAGCCCGAAGGCCCAGAGGGCGATGCCTTCGAGGAAGAAAATGGGGTGGTAGGGCGATAGCGGCACGGCGACGGCGGGGACGAGACCGGTCAGCACGATGCCCACCAGCGCGATGAGCATCACGACGCCGCATACGCGGTAGACGATATTCCGGTGGCGTTTGCGGCGGGTCATCGCGGACGGGGCGTCGGTTTTGGTAAAGAGGAACAGGGAGATATAGGCGAAGGTCAGGAACATCAGCGTCGCGGCCGTGAAGTGGACGACACAGACCCAGTAGGCGCATTGGTAGGTCACCACGCTGTAGAGCGGGGCGGGGTCGGCGGGGAAGAACGCGATCGTCAAAGCGAAGACCGCCGCCAGCCGGGAGGTGACGCGGTCGGCCCGGTTGTAGCCACGGTAGCAATACAGGAAGAAGGCCACCACGCAAAGCGTACCGACGAAAACGCCACCGATGCGCGTGTAGAAATAATGGCTGAGGCTGGGTTCCAACCGTCCTTCGCCAAAAATGAACGCGAGACCTGCCACCAGCAGGATGGGCATAAGGAGGCCGAGCAGGCCGACGCCTCTACGGATGGCCATGAAGGAGACGACCATGGGGGCGTCGGCGACGCTCGGGGCGCCTGGGACCTGGACGGGCGCGGGACCCGAAGGGCGGTTTGGTTTTGCCATGGCAGCCAAGATACCGCGACCTGGGATACCGGCCAAGGGGAAAAAGCCCGTCAGTCGCCGGCAAGAGCCGCCAGCTCGTCTTCCGTAAAAACCCGTGAACGGATCAGGAAACGTACACCCAGCGGTATTTCCAAGGAAAAACTGCTGCCCCGTCCAGGGGTGACGTCGAGTATCAGCTGGGTGTGTTTCCAGTACCCGAACTGGTCCGCGCTCATAAAGAAGGGGCAGCGATCGACCTCCCCGAGAAGGACGTCGCTGCTCCCTGTCTTGAACTCACCTTGCGTAAAACACATGGGTTGCGAGCCGTCGCAACAGCCCCCGCTCTGGTGGAACATGAGCGGCCCGTGCATCTCCCGCAGCCTTTCGATCAGGTCCAGGGCCTCATCCGTAGCGAGCACCCTGGCAATATGGGGATAGGCCAGCATACGTTAGAAGAAACCCAGTTTGGATTTGTTATAAGAGATGAGCATGTTCTTCGTCTGACGGTAGTGGTTGAGCATCATCTTGTGGGTCTCGCGGCCAAACCCGGATTTCTTGTATCCGCCAAAGGGCGCGTGCGCGGGGTAGAGGTGATAGCAGTTCACCCAGACCCGGCCGGCCTGTATGGCGCGGGGGACCTGGTAGAGCTCGTGCGCGTCGCGGGTCCAGACGCCGGCGCCAAGACCGTAGAGGGTGTCGTTAGCCATCTCGATGGCTTCGGCTTGGGTCTTGAAGGTCGTTACCGAGGTGACCGGTCCGAAGATTTCCTCCTGGAAGATGCGCATGCGGTTGGTGCCCCGGAATATGGTGGGCTCGATATAGAAACCGTGCTCGAGACCGCTGTTGATGTGGAGCGGGCCGCCGCCGCACAACGCCTGGGCGCCTTCCTGGCGGCCGATGTCCATATAGCTGAGTATCTTATTGTACTGGTCTTCGGAGGCCTGGGCGCCCATCATAGTGTCGTCCGCCAATGGATTGCCGACCTTGATCGCGCGCGTCCGGCGGACCACGCGTTCCATAAAGGCGTCATAGATGCTTTCGTGGACGAGCATCCGGCTCGGGCAGGTACACACCTCACCCTGGTTGAGGGCGAACAGCACGGCGCCCTCGATGGCCTTGTCGAGGAAGTCGTCGTCCTCATCCATGACGGAGGGGAAGAAGACGTTCGGGCTTTTGCCGCCCAGCTCCATGGTGACGGGCACCAGGTTTTCGGAAGCGTATTGCATGATCAGCCGGCCCGTCGTGGTTTCGCCGGTGAAAGCCACCTTGGCGACGCGGGGAGAGGAGGCCAGGGGCTTGCCCGCTTCCGGGCCAAAACCGGTGACGATGTTTACGACGCCCGGCGGCAACAGGTCCCCGATCAGCTCCATCAGACACATGATGCTGGTAGGCGTTTGTTCCGCGGGTTTCATCACGACGCAGCAGCCCGCGGCGATCGCCGGGGCCATCTTCCAGGTGGCCATGAGGAGCGGGAAGTTCCAGGGGATGATCTGCCCCACGACGCCGATCGGCTCGTGGATGTTCATGCTGACCGTGGTCTCGTCCAGCTCGGCGACGCTGCCTTCGTCGGCGCGGATACAACCCGCGAAATACCGGAAGTGGTCGATCGTGAGCGGGAGGTCGGCCGCCCGGGTTTCCCGGATGGCCTTGCCGTTGTCGATGGTCTCGACGGTGGCCAGGTATTCCAGGTTGTCTTCGATCCGCTGGGCGATCCGCAGCATGATGTTACTCCTTTGAGCTACACTGGTTTTGCTCCAGCCGGGGAATGCTTTGTGCGCGGCGTCGAGCGCGCGGTCGATGTCCTTGGCGTTTCCGCGGGCGGCCTGGGTGAAAACTTTACCGTCGATGGGTGAAATATTGTCGAAGTATTGACCGGATTCGGGGGCGACCCATTCCCCACCGATAAAGTGGTCATAACGGTCCTTAAATCGGGGTCGGACGGCCACGGGGCCGGCCGGTGCAGCAATCGTCGAGGTACTCATTGTAAATTGATTTTTGCGAAGATGGGGCGGCCGGTTTCGGGACTGCTGTGAATTCGTATTTTTTTTTAGCACAATCATACCTCTGGAGGAGTTTCGTCGTAACTTTTAGTCAACGATGCCAGCCAGACCAGACCCATTCCCGCTTTCGGACCGCCTCGATACCCTGGTGGAGAACCGCCGCGTGTTCAACCTGGATCATTGCGAGCTGAACATATACGAGTCCTACCAGCAGGCCTACCGGGTGCCGCTCACCTTTCACGATTTCGTCGTCACGAGCATGCTCCGGGGCAGGAAGGTGATGCATATCTTCGGCGACCCGGCCTTCGATTATCTGCCGGGGGAAAGCGTGATCGCGCCCGCGGGAGAAACGATGGTCATCGATTTCCCGGACGCCGAAGCCAACCGGCCAACCCAGTGTATCGCGCTCACCGTCGACGCCGCCTACGTCCGGGACACCGTCCACTACCTGGACGGATACTACCGGGGCGAAAAAGGGGAGGATACCGAATGGTCGTTGAGGTTCAACCAATACCATTTCGACAACGAGGCCGAGGTGTCGGGGCTGATCAATAAGCTGGTCCGCGTATGCAGCTGTGGCGACAAGGCCAAGAATATCTACGCCGACCTTAACCTGAAGGAGCTGCTCATCCGGTTGATCCAAAGCCAGCACCTCTACCAGATCTCCAGCGAAGCCGGCCGGCACGAAAACCAAAGCCGTCTCCACTTCGTGCTGCACTATATCCACGAGCACCTTACCGAACGGATTCCCGTGGATACGCTCAGCCGTAAGGCCTACCTGAGCCGCAACATGTTCTTCAAGTGGTTCAAGGAGCAGTTCGGGCTCACGCCCCTCGACTATGTCAACCGGGAGCGCATCCGTTTGGCCAAGGAGCTCCTCGCCACGTCGCCGGGCTCGATTTCGGACATCAGCGCCCGCTGCGGATTTACCGATGTGAACTACTTTGTGCGGGTGTTCCGCAAATCCGAGGGGGTTACGCCGGGGGCGTACCGGCGGGCAGGTACTCCACGAGCTTATTGAATAATTCCTTTGGGTGAAAGGGCTTGGACACGTAGTCGTTCATCCCCGATTCACGAATCGAGCCCAGGACATCGGGCTCGGCGGATGCCGTCAGGGCGATGATGGGGATATTCCCATGCGCAAGCCGTAAGAGTCGCGCCGCCTGGTAGCCGTCCATCACGGGCATTTGCAAATCCAATATAATGAGGTCGTACCGGTTGCGCTCCGCCTCCTTCACGGCTTCGGCGCCGTTCTCTACCGGCATAACCACCAGGGACCATGTCTCCATGAAACGCGTGGCGATGGCACGGTTCATCTCGCTGTCTTCGGCGAGCAGGACTTTGTAGCCGCGCAACCGGCCGTTTTCGTGGCTCATCATGGCCTGCGCTCCTATAAGGTTTTTGCGTAGCATAAGGGAAAATGTAAATGTTGATCCTTTACCCGGCTCGCTGTCGACCCCGATGTCGCTGCCCTGTAGCCGGAGCAACCGGCGCGCGATAGCCAGCCCAAGCCCCGCGCCTCCGAAATGGCGCGCGGTGCCGGCGCTGGCCTGGATGAACCGTTCGAAAATGGCTTCCCTGAGCGCTGGCGCTATCCCGATCCCGGTATCCCGTACCCGGAAGTCGATGGTCACCGTCGACGCATCCTGGGTTTGGGCTTGACATTGGACGGTCACTGCGCCGGACGGGGTAAACTTGACCGCGTTGCCGACGAGCTGATGGAGCACCTGCGACAAGCGCGTGGGATCGCCCACCAGCCGGTCGGGAAGCGAAGGGTCCAGCCGGAGCGTCAGCGTGATCCCCCTTTCCTTCGCTTCGGACCGGAACGCGTGCAAGACGTCTTCCAGCACCTCCTTCAGGCAAAAATCGACGGACGCGAACCGCACGTTCCCGTTCATGATCTTGCCATAGTCCAATAGGTCATTTACGAGCGATAACAATTGCCGGCCCGAAACCCGCAATCCTTCGACCTGCCCGCGCTGCGCCGGGGAAAGCGCCTCATCCAGCAGCAGGTCCGTGACGCCGATGATACCGTTGAGCGGCGTTCGGATTTCATGACTCATGTTGGATAAAAACATTTCCTCGGATTGCTTGCAGGACGTTTTGTCCCACATCAGCCAAAGATAGCCGCCTTCGACGGCCGTTGGAATAAAGTCGACCCAGGCCGTGGAACCGTCGGGTCTCTGAAGCCTGAAGGAAATGGTTTTGCCGAGCCACTCCCGGTCTTCCCGATGGATCACCTGCGTCCATCCCTTATCGAGGGCGTCGGCTTCCGCGAGTCCCCATATGTCCAGGCAACGGTGACTGAAACGAGTACAACGGTAATCCCGGTCGGTGAGGAACCAGCCCACCGGAAATACGTCATCCATTGCCTGGAGGATGGCTTCGCTCGACACGTTGGGGGACATGGAAACGTTGAAGGACATTGTTTTAAATTAACAAATTCCATACAAGTGCCGGCAGCGGCGGAAAAGATGAACAAAATAGTCGCCCGTCTTCCGGGAATCAGAATTTCCTTCCGGAATATGGAACGAATTAGAATTATTCTAATTTTCATTTCATTGAATATTAAATAGTTAACCTGTTGGCATGGTGCGTGAAAACAGCGCAGGAAACATCCTCGTATGCACCTGCACCTCCGCCTCCTTGCTGCCGTTACCGTTGCCATCAGCTGTACCAAAAGCACCCCGTCGCTGTCTCCTTCGGCTCCCATCGACGCCCAAACAACCGTGTATGAGAGCCGGGACGAAGCCCTGGCCGACTATACCACCAACTACCTGGGTTCATCCCTAAACGGCGTTACCTGGAACGGCGACGTCGAGAATTGCGACGCCGGTACGACGTCGGCCGAAGACAAGGCTTTGACGCTTCAACGCCTCAATTATTTCCGCAGGCTCTCGGGCTTACCCGACGGGGTGACGCTGGTCGATTCCCTCAACGACAAGGCGCAGCAGGCGGCGTTGATGATGAAGGCCAATAACCAGCTGAACCATTACCCGGACCCGGGGTGGCATTGCTTCAGCCCCATGGGGCAGCTGGCCGCCGCCCGCTCGAACCTGGCGCTGGGAGTGACCGGTCCAGACGCCGTCACGGCCTATATGCAAGACGCGGGGTTGACCAATGTAGGTCACCGGCGCTGGGTGCTTTTCCCCTCACTGACCAAGGCGGGCACGGGGGATACCGACTTCTCCAACGCTCTTTGGCTGATCGGGGACTTCGGCAACCGTCCCGCTTTGCCCTTCGTCGCCTACCCGGGCAACGGTTTTATCCCGTCTCCCCTCGTTTTCCCTTACTGGTCTTTCTCCGTGGAGGCAGCGGATTTCAGCCAGGCGACGATCCAGGTCACCGGTCCGTCGGGCGAGTCGCGCAGTGTTTCGGTGTTCACCCCGGAGATGGGCTGTGGAGACAACACCCTCGTCTGGAACATGAACGACCTGAACACGGATACGCTTACCGCCGATCGCAGTTTCCGGGTGAATGTTTCCCATGTATTGGTGGGGGGACAACCCAAGGATTATCAATATACTGTATCCATAGTGGCAGTGGCCGTTCGCTAACCAGGCCGGGTTTCCGGCGTTTTCCAGCGCTCTCCGGCGCACTCCGGCGATTAGGATACGCGGGAGCGCGTGCGTACCTTACCAGCGCGCTCCCCGTATGCCGGATAAGTTTATCATATTCATCGTCGAAGACGAGCCTTTCTATGGCGGACTGCTTAAACACCACCTTTCCGCCAACCGCGACCATGAAGTACACCTGATGTCAACGGGTAAGGAATGCCTCGACCGCCTTCACCTGCAACCCCATCTGATCACCCTGGACTATTCCCTCCCGGACGCCAACGGCCTCGACCTTGTCAAACGCATCCGCAGTCAGGCGCCCCAGGTCCCCGTCATCGTCGTCAGCGGGCAGGAGGATGTCGGGGCCGCGATCCAGGTCCTCAAGGCGGGGGCCAGCGATTACTTCGTTAAGGACGAGCACACCCGGCCACTGTTGTGGAATGCCGTACTGCGCCTCCGCAAACAGCGCTCCCTCGAGCTGGAAGTCCTGTATTTAAGGGGCGAGCTCGACAAGCAATACGACCTCGTTCACCTGCTCAAGGGTAACAGCGCCGCCATGCAACAGGTGCACAGCCTGGTCAGGCGTAGCCTGCACACCAATATCAACGTCTCGATCACCGGGGAGACCGGCACGGGCAAGGAAGTCGTCGCCAAAGCCATCCACTTCAACTCCGCCCGTAAGCAACACCCTTTCGTCGCCATCAATATGGGCGCCATCCCCCGCGACCTGCTCGAAAGCGAGCTCTTCGGCCACGAAAAAGGTGCGTTCACCGGCGCCATCGCCCGCAAAATCGGTAAGTTCGAAGAAGCCAACGGCGGCACGCTGTTTCTCGACGAAATAGGCGAAATGGAATTCGCCCAGCAGGGCAAGCTCCTCCGCGCACTCCAGGAGCGCGAGATCACCCGGATCGGCGGGAAAGACCGCATCCCCCTCGACGTGCGCCTCATCGTGGCCACCAACCGCGACCTGATGGACGAAGTCCGCGGCGGCGCTTTTCGCGAAGACCTTTACTACCGGCTGATCGGTTTACCCATCCAGCTCCCGCCGCTGCGCGAGCGCGAGAGCGACATCCTTTTGCTGGCTAAACACTTCCTCGGTGAATTTTGCCAGGACAATCACCGGGCCCTGCCAGGTCTGAGCGCCGAAGCTTCCGCGAAGCTCCTGCACTATCACTACCCGGGGAATGTCCGCGAGCTCAAGGCGGTCATGCAGCTGGCCGCCGTGCTATGCGAAGGCCCCGAGCTGACCGCGGATAGTATCATGTTCAGCGCAGTCCGTCGCGGAGCCTCGCTGCTTGACGAGGAAAAAACGCTAAAGGAGTACGAGCGCGACATCATCCTGCATTTCCTGCGGCGGTATGACAACAACGTCCTGCTGGCAGCCCAGCGCCTCGGCATCGGCAAGTCAAAGGTCTACGCCATGCTTCAATCCAGGGAAATCATAAGACCATGATGGCCGGACGTCTATACGATGCGTCCCGGCTCCAGCTGTTGGATGGGAATGACAGTGGGATCGTATCGTTTTTCCTTGGGCTGTTTTTGGAGTCGGTGCCACCGGCGGTGGCGGAGATCCAATCCGCCTATGTTGCCGGCGACCTGGCACGGGTGAGGGCGCTGGCGCACCGGATCAAGCCGTCGATATTGGAATTGGAGATACGGTCGCTGGCGGCGACTATCGCGGAGATAGAGGCCGGCGTTGGATTGCCCGGGAATATTGAGCGGCTCTGTTCGGTGATGGCGGTCGTCGTGCGGCAAATGCGGGAGGAACTACAATAACACACAGGCCGCCGGCGCGTTGGCCTCCCACATCAGCCAGAGATAGCCGTCTTTTGTCACCAGCTTTATCAAATCGACCCAGGCAATGGCGCCATTGGGTTTGCGGAAACGCAAATTAGCGGACATGCCCAAACGCTCCCTGTCATCGGGATGGACGGCCTGCAGCCAGCCTTCACCCGCGGCCTCCGTTTTCTTCAACCCCATTATCTCCAGGCAGCGGCGACTGAATTGCGCGCTGCGGTTCTGCCGGTCGGTCAGGAACCAGGCCTCCGCGGGGAACATCGTCTCTTCAATGATGGTGTTTTTCATCGGGTCAAGTTAGGAAAATGGCGCGGATGTATGCGGAGGGCGGAGTTGAATGAACAAAATAACCCGTCGGAACGGCCAAAATTCCTACTTTAGCACCAACGATTGCTTCATCAAACCTGATACCATGCAAAGCCATCAGGAGCGCCATGTGACTGCGGAGGAGTTTAAATGTATTTTTGACACCTATAAGAACCGGGTCTACGGGTATGTGCTGGCCGTGGCCCATTCGGCGTATACGGCCGAAGAGATTACGCAGGAGATTTTTCTGAAGCTTTGGTTGTGCCGGGACATGCTGGGTCGGGTCGACAACCTGGAAGGGTACCTGTTCACTATCGCCCGGCACAAGACCCTGAACCATTTACGCAAAGCCGCCACCGACGCCCGGCTGCTTCGGGAGCTCCAGTCGTTGATGCGGCCGTCCGCCAACGATGTGGAGGAGCTTTCCCTGTCCACCGACTACGACCACATCGTCCAGGAGGCGGTGGCCCTGTTGTCGCCGCAACGCCGGCAGGTGTACCAGCTCAGCCGGGTAAAGGGGTTGAACCACGAGGAGATCGCCGTTCATCTGCAGCTCTCCCGGAGCACGGTGAAGAACCACCTGGTGGAGGCGCTGCGGTTTATCCGGGGACACCTCGGGCGCAACGGGGGGATTTTGGCGATCCTGGTTTTTTTTATGCTCGATTAGTCCTATCGATACCTGGCAAGTGTCTTGCCTGGGATGGACCAGCCAATCCGATTACAATTCCTTTTTGACCGCTACTTATCCGGGACCTGCTCCCCGGAGGAGGTGGAAGAGCTCGTGCACCTGCTCCGGCAGGAGGGGGCAGACCTGTACCTGGACGAGCGGATGCGCGCGCTTTGGCGGCAAAGCGGCGACGACGCGCACCCCGTGGACTGGGACCGGATGCTGGAGGATATACAGCGGTCGGATGCGGAGTTGAGCAGGCTGAGCGGCGGGCGGGGTGCGGGGCGCCTGGGAACGGGGCCCGGGGGGATACGGCTTCGTGGCGTACGGCTCCGTGGCGGGCGTCTCGTGGCTTGGTCGGCTGTGGCGGCGGCGGCGCTGGGCGTGGGCGCGTGGTGGGTGTGGCCCGCTTCGAAAACGGCGCCGGCGACGGTGGCCGTCGCACCCTCGAAACCGGCGATCCACACCGTGCACCTGCCGGACGGCAGCACGGTCGTGCTGAACACCGGGAGCCGGCTCGACTATCCGACGGCGTTTACAGGGCGGACCCGCGAGGTATACCTCAGCGGGGAGGGCTATTTCGACATCCGGTCGGTGCCGGGACAGCCGTTCCTGGTGCACAGCGGACAGCTGACGACGCGGGTGCTGGGGACGACCTTTGACATCAAGGCGTATCCGGGGCAGAACATCGATATAACGGTGACGCGCGGGAAGGTACAGGTGCTGCGCGACAGCCGGTCGCTGGGCACGCTGGTGGCCAACCAGCAGATACATTTCGTACCGGAGTCGTCGACGGTCCGGCAGGCGCGGGTGGATACGGGGCCGATCGTGGCCTGGAAGCCCTCCGAGATTTTCTACGACAACATCACGATGGATTCGGCGGCGCGCAACCTGGCGCTGCGCTTCGGGGTAACGGTGACGTTCACCCACGAGACGCTAAAGGCGTGCA
>NZ_DATJIY010000272.1:0-4454 GCF_035492835.1 Dinghuibacter sp. | reverse complement strand
TTGCGAAACTTTTCGCAAAACAGGGAAAAAGAGGCGCCCAACCCCACTCCGAGAGGCCTACACGCTTAGGACGACACAGGTGGGGAGGGAGATATGCATATTTATTTGGTGGCGCTAACTAATGTTAGTACATTGGAGGATGGACTTCTCACTACCCGAATGGACACACCAAATAGCGCAAAGCACCAGGGACTTTGCCCGCACCCACATACTGCCCCATGTCATGGAATGGGATGAGGCGCAGACTTTTCCGAAGGAGTTATTCAAAGAGATGGGGAACCTGGGATTGATGGGCGTGACCATCCCTGAAGCCTATGGCGGCGCGGGGCTCACCTATATAGATTACGTCACCGTCATCAAGGAAGTCGCCAGCGTGTGCGGCTCGATCGGGCTGAGCCTGGCGGCCCATAATTCGTTGTGTACGGGACATATCAACCTTTTTGGAAGCGAAGAGCAGAAGCGGAAGTACCTGCCCCTGCTGGCCTCGGGTCAGTGGTTGGGGGCGTGGGGTTTGACCGAGCCGGGAACGGGGAGCGACGCGGGGAACATGCAGTGCACCGCGGTCCGTGATGGGTCCGGTTGGGTGCTCAACGGCGCCAAGTGCTGGATCACCCATGGCCGGAGCGGGGACGTCGCGGTGGTGATCGCCCGGACGGGAGAGCCGCGTGCGAAGGAGAACAGCACCGCCTTTATCGTCGAAAGGGGCACGGCGGGTTTTGCGGGGGGGAAGAAGGAAAACAAGCTCGGTATGCGTGCGTCGGAGACCGCCGAAATGATCTTCGACAACTGCCGCATCCCGGATAGCCAACGGATGGGACCGGTGGGGGATGGTTTTCATCAGGCCATGAAGGTGCTGGATGGCGGGCGGATTTCAATCGCCGCCCTATCGCTGGGTATAGCCCAAGGGGCCTTTGAGGCCTCGGTCAAGTATGCCGGCGAGCGCCATCAGTTCGACAAACCCATCGCCTCCTTCCAGGGTATTTCCTTTAAGCTGGCCGATATGGCGACCGAGAT
Organism: Dinghuibacter sp.; assembly: GCF_035492835.1. NCBI lineage: Bacteria > Pseudomonadati > Bacteroidota > Chitinophagia > Chitinophagales > Chitinophagaceae > Dinghuibacter > Dinghuibacter sp. Next base: position 3,440 of record NZ_DATJIY010000272.1, on the reverse strand, counting down.
CGCCGCGGCGGAGCTGCTCACCATGCAGGCGGCGAACCTGAAGGACCGGGGTTTGCCGATGACGAAGGAGGCCGCCATGGCGAAGTATTATGCCAGCGAGGTGTCGGTCCGGGTGGCGACGGAGGCGGTCCAGATATTTGGAGGGTATGGATATACCAAGGATTTTCCCGTGGAGAAATTCTACCGGGATAGCAAGCTGTGCACTATCGGAGAAGGTACATCGGAGATACAGAAGATAGTGATAGCGCGCGAAATCAGAAAGGGAGGCCGCTAAGCCTCCCTTCATTAATTCGTTTCACCGAGCCGTTACTTAAAAAACCCGCCCACCTTGTCCTTCATTTCGTCGAGGAAGTCTTCGCCTTTTTCCTTGCCCTGCGCGAAGAGGCTTTCAACAGCGCCCTCTAGCATCGGGAATTTTTCTTTGACGTAGTCCTTGACGGTTTCCAGGACGTGCTGAGCCTGCTCGGCGGTGATACCGGCTTTGTCCTTGAGGCGTTCGATCAACTCTTCCATAAAAGGTGTTTGATAAACAAGTTAAGCGACTTTCAGGAAATTGTTCCGGTTCTTTTCAAATTTATGCTGTGCATAATCCAGGGTCAGGTGAAACCGCGTTTCGCCGGAGCCCGGGAGCTCGAACATGGCGTCGGTGAGGATGCCCTCGCAGATGCTGCGCAACCCGCGGGCGCCGAGCTTGTACTCGATCGCCTTGGCGACCATGAAGTCGAGCACCTCCGGATCGACCTCCAGTTCGATGCCTTCCATATCGAACAGCTTTTTGTACTGTTTAATCAGCGCATTCTTGGGTTCTATCAGGATCGACCGGAGCGTGACGACGTCCAGGGGATTGAGATAGGTGACTACGGGAAGACGTCCTAACAGCTCGGGGATGAGTCCGAACCCTTTGAGGTCCTGGGCGTTGACGAACTGCAGCATGTTCCGGCGCTGGTGCTCCTGTTGCTCCTTGTTGACGTTAAAGCCGATGGCGTGGGTGTTGATTCGCCGGGCGATCACCTTGTCGATGCCGTCGAACGCGCCCCCGCAGATAAACAGGATATTCTGGGTATTTACCTTGATCAGCTTTTGTTCCGGGTGCTTGCGCCCTCCCTGGGGCGGCACGAGCACCTCGGTGCCCTCCAGGAGCTTGAGGAGGCCTTGTTGTACGCCCTCTCCACTTACATCACGGGTAATAGAAGGATTATCGCCCTTCCGTGCAATCTTGTCGATCTCATCAATGTAGACGATCCCTTTTTCCGCAGCCGGTACATCATAATTACAAACCTGCAACAGGCGGGTGAGGATGCTTTCCACGTCTTCCCCCACGTACCCGGCCTCGGTAAAGACCGTGGCGTCGACGATGGTGAAGGGCACGTTCAACAATTTGGCGATGGTCTTGGCCAGCAAAGTTTTACCCGTACCGGTCTCTCCGACCATGACGATGTTGCTTTTCTCGATCTCTACGTCGCTGTCTCCCTTCTGGCCGGTCTGATTGAGACGTTTGTAGTGGTTGTAGACCGCAACGGCCAGGACCTTTTTAGCCTCGTCCTGCCCGATGACGTATTCATCCAGAAATCGTTTTAGCTCGGCCGGCTTTTTTACGCTGAGCTTATAGTTCGAAGGGTATTGGTCATTGCGGATCAATAATTCCTGGGAAATGATCTCCTGCGCGTGGTCTACACAATTCTCGCATATATGCGCTTCCTGTCCGGCGATCAATATCTTCACCTCTTCCCTGCTGCGACCGCAGAAAGAACAATGAAGGGTAGGTTGTTTTGCCATGTTTTCCTAAGATAAGTGAGGAATAAATCCGTCTGTAAAAATACGAAAAACCGACCCTTCCGGTCGGTTTTTCTATAGTTAAAACGTGTTTAAGTGGGCTTGCGTTGGCCGCCCGTCATATTTTTTCCATGACCCCGTCTACGATCCCGTAGGCAACCGACTCCGGGGCATTCATCCAGTAATCCCGGTCGAAGTCCTTGAGAATCTGTTCAGTAGTCTTACCGCAGTTCCTGGCCAGGAGCTCCGCGCCCATCAGCTTGGTCTTCCGCATCTGCTCGGCCATGATTTCCAGGTCGGCCGATGTACCTTGACCGCCCCCGCTGGGCTGGTGGATCATCACCTCCCCGTGTGGGAAAATGAAACGCTTGCCCTTCTTGCCGCCGGACAGGAGGATGGAGCCCATGGAGGCCGCCATGCCCATACAGATCGTGCTGACGGGAGCGGAAATCATCTGCATGGTATCATAGATCACCATCCCGCTGGTCACTACGCCGCCCGGGCTATTGATGTAGAACTGGATTTCCTTTTTGGGGTCGAGGGCGTCCAGGTAGAGGAGCCGCGCCGTGATGTCCCTGGCGCTTTTGTCGTCGACTACGCCCCACAGGAATACCTTGCGCTGCTCGATGAATTTTTTGTCGAACTGCCAGGAGCTCAACATTTTCTCCATGGGATTCTCGGGCGCTTCCTTGGGTTCTTCTTCTTCGTCCTGGCGAAAGGGCCGTATAAAGTAATTAGCCATTCTTTTGCGTCTTTTTAGGGTTTATGAAAAGCACCTCGTCCACGATCCCATAGGCCTTGGCCTCCTGGGCGCCCATCCAGTAGTCACGGTCGCAGTCCTTGGCGACCTTTTCCACGGGCTGGCCGGTGTGGGCGGCGATCACTTCGTAGAGCTCCTGTTTGATCTTGCGGACCTCGTTGACGGTGATCTCGATGTCCGAGGCCTGACCGCCGGCCCCCGCCGAAGGCTGGTGCAGCATGATGCGCGAGTGCTTGAGGGCCGACCGCTTACCCTGGACGCCGGCGAGCATGAGCACGGCGGACATAGACGCGGCGATACCGGTGCAGATGGTGGCTATGTCCGGTGTCACGAACTGCATCGTGTCATAGATGCCCAGGCCGGCGTATACGCCGCCGCCGGGGCTGTTGATGTACATCTGGATGTCCCGGCTCCGGTCGGTGGAGTCCAGGAACAACAGCTGAGCCGTAACGATATTGGCCACGTAATCGTTGATCCCTTCGCCCAGGAAGATGATACGGTCCATCATCAGGCGGGAAAAAACGTCCATCGAGGCTACATTCAGCGGCCTTTCCTCTATGATATAAGGGGTAAGGTTTGTCGGAAAATGTGTCCGGTAATTGTGCAGGGTGGCACTGGAAATGCCCTGGTGTTTTACTGCGTACCGGTCGAATTCTTTACCAAAGTCCATACGCTATAGATTATTAATTGGTCAAATATAGGCTCTTGAACCCAAAATCTGTGCCTCACGCAAAATCCGCCAAAATGTCTCTAACGCATCCTTCGCTCACGCCAACTCCCGCGCGCCGCGCCAACTCCCGGAGCCGGCGCCGTGCACATTCGCGCCAGCAATCACGCCTATAAGCACCGGACGGAGGGGTGGGATGCCTCTTTTTCCCTGTTTTGCGAAACTTTTCGCAAAACAGGG
>NZ_DATJIY010000271.1:0-20263 GCF_035492835.1 Dinghuibacter sp. | reverse complement strand
TGAGGTCTGCCGCTGTTTTGATGGCCATCAAAGCAGCGGCAGACCTCAAGGCCACCTCCCCGCCGGTGCCTCAAAGCACGCTTCACGGGGAGTTCACATGGGCCGCAGCGACAGGAAGTCCTTCCGCTTGATGTAGTAAAGAAAAAGGATGTACAGCACGGGCGCGAAGCTGAGGACGCCGAAAATCCACCAGCGGGTTACGAGCCCCAGCAGGAAGAAGAACAGCGTCAGCGTGAGCCCGGCGATGACCTGGCCGTCGTCCATGCCGCATTCGATGCGGAAATAGTAGGTGTTGAGGTGGTTGTATACGAGCTCCAGCGGGCGCGATATGTGGAAGCCGTCGGTGACGACGAGCACGGGGTTGTTGTGGTCGACGTCGATGACCAGCTTGACGCCGGTCTCCAGTGGGTAGATATCCTTACCATCCAGGATGATCCGGATCTTCGAGACCCGCAACAGGAGCTGCGGTTTCTTGACGATGACGATATGATAGGTCTTCGGGGCCACGGGGCGGCTACTTGAGCGCGCGGATGATGGACTCGAATTCGCCGGCAACCAGGCTGGCGCCACCGACCAGGCCGCCGTCCACGTCGGGGCAGGCGAAGATTTCCGCCGCGTTGGCCGCTTTGACGCTGCCGCCGTAGAGGATGGGGAGGTGATCGGCCACGGAGGCGCCGTATTTTTTGGCAAAAACCGAGCGCAGGAAGGCGTGCATTTCCTGGGCCTGCTGGGCGGTCGCGGTTTTACCGGTGCCGATGGCCCAGATGGGTTCGTAGGCGATGACGATCCGCTTCAGCTGGGCTTCTTCCAGGTGGAAAAGGCTGTGCTCGACCTGTTTGGCGACAAAGGCGTTCTGGGTGCCGGCTTCGCGGATGCTCAGGGGCTCGCCGCAGCAGAAGATGGGCGTCAGCTCGTGGACGAGGGCCATGTCCACCTTTTTGGCCAGGACCTGGTCGGTTTCCCCGAAGTATTCGCGGCGTTCGGAGTGGCCGAGGATGACGTGGGTCACGCCCAGGGACTGGAGCATCTGGGCGGAGGTTTCGCCGGTGTAGGCGCCGGAGGCTTCGGAATAGGCGTTTTGGGAGCTGATATGGAAGTGGGTGCGGCCGGAAGCCTTGAGCTTCGCCAGGGCCGGCACCAGGTAAGGCGCGGGAACGGCAAAGACCACGTCCTGGTGGGCGTTGGGCGTCCAGTCGATGGCCAGGAGACGGTCGAGCAGGCTTTCTGCTTGTCCCAGCGTCAGGTTCATTTTCCAATTGGCGGCGGCGATCTGCTTTCTCATATGCGCGCAAAAATAGGGGCTAAAATTTGTATTTCTTCATGTGTCAGGCGACGGCCCTTCAGTTTTTTCCAGTTGTCGATGTCCCGGAGCGCCTTGTCCCAGTCATACCGCTGGCCGTCCATGCCCCAGCTGAAGTCGGGGAGGTACCCTCCGCAAACCCCGCCGCCAAAGACATTGCAGCAGACGCCGACCACGGCGCCGGTGTTAAAAGCGGTCTGGATGGCACAGCGCGAATAGTCGCCCATAAAGAGCCCGGCCTTCTGCCCCGCCACCTCCGCCCTGCCCTTCCCGGGGTTCCAGACCTTCACCGGCTGGGCGTTGTTGCGGACGTTGGAGCACGACGTGCCACCGCCGAGGTTGCACCACTCCCCGATCAGCGAGTCGCCGAGATAGCCGTCGTGGTTCTTGTTGCTGTACCCCGTCATGATAACGTTCTTCACTTCACCCCCCGCGCCGCAATAGGGTCCCAGGGTCGTGGCACCGTATACCTTGGCGCCCATCTTCAGGGTCGAGCCTTCGCAGAGCGCGATAGGGCCGCGCAGCAGCGACCCGTCCATGACCTCCGCGCCCGGTCCTATATAAATGGGCCCCGTCGACGCGTTCAACACCGAGAAGTGCGCCTTGGCGCCTTCCTCCAGGAATATGTCCGCGGCGTTGACCGTTTGATTCCCTTCAGGAATAGGTTGTGAGATACGCCCTGCCGTTAGTAGGGCGAAGTCGATGCGCAGGTATTTGTCGTTCCACAGGACGAGTTCCCAAGGATACCTAAGGACGTCGCCCGGTCCGAGTGCGCGGCGCTTCGGTTGGTCGTCACCGTGGTAACGGGCGATGAGGGTGTCGCCGGCGAAGATCGCCTCGCCGCGCGGTAGCGCTCCTATCTGCGGCCACACGGCAGGGTCGGGCATTAGTGCGGCGTTGAGCAAGAGCGTGCCGGGGGCGGGAGCGGCGGCATTGCCGGGCGGCGCGCCGTTTTGCGGAGCGGCGATGGGCTCCGTAGAAATACGAAGCGATTCCCCGATGATCATGCGCCAGCTTTCTCCGATCGTCATGATGCCTTTACGGAGTGAACTTACGGGGCGGGTTAGCGTAAAAGGAAAGAGGTCATCCCGGTGGGATGGCTCGAAGAGGACCACTGACATGCCCTAAAGCTATGACAAAAGCTGCTGACGGAGCAAAAATTCCATCTTCTCGTTGTTGTCCATGAGCTGCTCGTTGAGCTCCTTTTGCTGCATCTTGAGCTCGTACAGCTGGTAGGCTTCGTCGAGGTGACGGATGATCTCTTCTTCGCTCCAGGGCTTGGTGCAGTAGCGGAAAACCTGGCCCAGGTTGATCGCGTCGATCACGGCCTGTATGTCCGCGTAGCCTGTGAGCAGGATGCGGACAGGATCGGGATATTCCTCGAGGATGGAGGAAAAGAATTCGATCCCCGTCATCTGAGGCATGCGCTGATCGGAGACAATGATGTGCACGGGCGTAACGGATAAAATCCGCCTGGCCTCGGCGGCGGAGTCGGCAGTGAGGATGTTAAACTGACGCCGGAAGGCCGCCTTAAAAGACAGCAAATTGTTCAGTTCATCATCCACATACAAAACAGTGGGCTTCACTTCGGTCGTCATCGTACTACCAAGTTATGAATTAGTTGTGCAAATTTACTTCGTACTTTGGTTAATGACTTACAAATGCGCGTATATTAGCAATTTAATTGTCATAACAGGTTTTTCTTTGCGGAAACTTCCCCCATCCAACAGGCAATTTCTAACTCGACGAACAATATGGTCACGGAAGTACGAATCAGGGCATTTAGGGCAGTTGATGAACCAGAAACCTGTCATCGATTTATCGAGGGACACAGAACAGTTTTAGGTAACCACGGGATAAACAAGGTTACATCCTCCAACGATGCATGGGCTGAATGGCCGTCTGTATTCGTAATCGTCGTGGAAAGCGAGGACGACGGACGTATGTTTGGTGGCGCCCGGGTCCACGCCGCCGACGGCGTTCATCCCCTACCGATAGAAAGTGCCGTGGGGGAATTGGATCCCAGCATTTACACGTTGGTATATAACAACCAGGCCAGGGGCACCGGTGAGCTGTGCGGCCTTTGGAACTCCATGGAGGTCGCGGGTATGGGCATCGGGGCTATATTCGCCTCCAGGGCGGCCCTGGCCATCGCGCCACAAATCGGCCTGACGACCATCTTCTCCCTTTGTTCACCGGTTACGGTCAAATTTTCGGAATGGCAAGGCGGCCGGATTATAAAAGATATCGGAAATAATGGTACCTTTTACTACCCCAAACACGACCTCTTGGCCACCGCCGTATTTGTAAACGATATGATCAACATGCCGGACACGGCAGCCCTGGAACGGGAACGGATCATGAACCTGCGGGATCAGCCCCGGCAGGTGGCCATGGAGCATTACCCTTTCCGGAAGGGCTCCGAAGCCATACAAATCCATTACGACCTCCTGGTCCAGAACGCCGATATCCATGAATTCAGGACTGCGTAGTTTCCTCTTTTCCCTCCTCGTTCTCGCAGGTACCACGGTAACCACCGCCGTCCGCGCGCAATCGGTGATCGACGTGGGTAGCAACAGCGACCTGCTCTCCATCGGTAAGGTGACCGAGGTCCTGGCGGACCAGGACCAGCGCTATAACGACACCACCATCCCCGGGGCCACCGGCTTCAAGGCGATCGGAAAGGACATCCCGGTCTTCCCCACGTCGCACATCAACCACTGGCTGCGGTTCACCGTCGCCAACCATACGGGGATGCCTACCCTGTTCGTCATCGCTCAGGCGCCCAACCTGCCGAAGATGACGCTTTACCGGTTGCAAGGCGGCCGCCTAACGGCGGTGTATATCGTCGGCAACACGTTCCCGTACGGCAGCCGGCCGGAAGACGCCGTGGACTTCATGGCCAGCCTCAAGCTCAACCGGGGCGACACCGCGACCTACTATATGCACATCGTCAGCGACCACCCGCTGGTGCTGCCGCTGATCGTGGGGACCCGGCAGACGACGGACCACTTTTCCGACACCAATATTTTTATCTTTGGCGCGTACTTCGGGATCCTGCTCGTCATCTTTTTCTACAACCTCTTTATCTACTTCTCGGTCAAGGACCGGAACTACCTGTACTACGTCATCTATGTTTTCTTTTTGGGGCTGGCGCAGCTGAGCTCGTCCGGTTTTGCGTTCAAATACGTCTGGCCGGATTCGCCGTGGCTCAACCGCTATATGGTGGTGATGTCCTCCAGCATCGTGTGTATCGTGGCGATACTCTTCGCCGTGTTTTTCCTGCAAATGCGCACGTACGCGCCAAAGCTGCGACCCATCAACATCTATTTCATCGTCACGTACACGGCGGCCATCGTCTTCAACCTCGCCGGCGTCAACAAGGTTAGTTATAATATATTGGACGTCAACGGGTTGCTCATGGCGGTATACGTGGTATCGGCGTCGGCCTATATCGCCCGGAAGGGCTTCAAGGCGGCCATCTTCTACCTGCTGGCCTGGTCGATCTTCATGGTCGGGCTGATCTTCTACGTCCTGAAGAACTACGGCATCCTGCCGTCCAACATCTTCAGCAATTATGCCCTGTATATCGGCTCCGCGCTGGAGGCGATCCTGCTGTCGATCGCGCTGGCGGATAAGATCAACGAGCTGACGCGGGAAAAGGAGCAATCGCAGGCCCGCGCGCTCGAAATCTCGCGCGAGAACGAACGCCTGGTCCGCGAGCAGAACGTCATCCTCGAAGCCAAGGTCCACGAGCGGACCACCGAGCTGGAGGGTACGTTGACGCACCTCAAGGAGGCCCAGTCGCAGCTGGTGGAATCGGAGAAGATGGCCAGCCTCGGTGTGCTCACCGCCGGTATCGCGCACGAGATCAACAACCCCATCAACTTCGTCAAGTCCAACATAAAACCGCTCCAGCTCGACATCCGGGACCTCTGGGAGATCATCGGGCAGTATGAGAAGCTCGACTATTCCACCGACGTGTCCGCCCAGGTCGACGAGATCAACGCCTACAAGCGGCAGATCGACCTGCCCTATATAAAGACCGAGATCGGCTCCCTCTTACAGGGGATCGAAGACGGGGCAACCCGGACCGCCGAGATCGTACGGGGGCTCCGCACGTTCAGCCGCCTCGACGAAACCGAGCTCAAAAAGGTCAGCCTGCACGAAGGGTTGGACTCCACCCTGGTCCTGCTGCGCAGCAGCATGCCCGGCAACGTCCAGGTGGTCCGGAACTACGAGACCGTCCCCGCCATCGAGTGTTTTCCCGGCAAGCTCAACCAGGTCTTCATGAACATCATGAGCAACGCGCTCTACGCGATGGACAAGAAGCGTTCGGGGCACACGGAGTACCTGACGGTGTCGACGTCGTTGTACGACCCGGCGCACGTGCTCATTCGGATAGCCGACACCGGAACCGGCATGCCCGAATCGGTCCGGGAGAAGATATTCGACCCGTTCTTCACGACCAAGGAGATCGGGGAAGGGACCGGTCTGGGCCTCTCCATAGTCTTCAGCATAATCGAGAAACATAAAGGAAAGATCGTCGTACATTCGACCCTGGGAGAGGGTACTGAATTCCAGATCATTCTGCCCATTGTTCATCCCGAAAATTAGCCGTATGAGCGACAACCGGATAAAAATATTATACCTCGATGATGAGATTAACAACCTCAATACCTTCAGGGCCAGTTTTCGGAGGAACTACGAAATCTATACCGCGCTCACGGTAACGGAAGCCCGCACACTCCTGGAAGAGGTCGCCGTGGAGGTCATCATCGCCGACCAGCGCATGCCCACTACGACGGGCGTGGAGTTCTTCAATTCGATCAAGGACAGGCACCCCGAGCCCATCCGCATCCTGCTCACGGGCTACACCGATGTGGAGGACATCATCGACTCGATCAACAAGGGCCAGATCTTCCGGTTTATCCGCAAGCCCTGGGAAGAATACGACATCGCCACCGCGATAGCCAACGCACACGACCTCTATACCGCGCGCAAACAGCTCCGCGAGAAGGTCGACGCGCTGGAGAAGGCCAACGAGGAGCTGAACCGCTTTATCTATAGCGCGAGCCACGACATGCGATCGCCGCTGGTGTCGGTACTGGGCATCATCAACCTCGCCAAGGCAGACGGGTCAATCACCGATCCCAACGGGTATGTGGACCTGATCGAAAGCTGTATCCTGCGGCTCGACGAATTCATCAAAAAGGTCATCGAGTACTACCGCAATTCGCGCATAGACGCGGACGTCGAGATCGTCGATTTTTCCCGGGTCATCGACGAGGCAATCGAGGCCAACCGCCACCGCAACAGCCAGGTCAGTTTTTCCGTGGACGTCAGGCAGGAGCACGTGTTCCGCGGGGACGCGTTCCGTTGCTCCATCATCCTCAACAACCTCATCTCCAATGCGATTAAATACCAGAAGTCGGACGAGCCCAACCCCAAGGTCCACCTAAAGGTCCGCACCTTCCCCCACAAGGCGGTCATCACCATCGAGGACAACGGTGTGGGTATTCTCGCCGCGCATTTGGGGGACATTTTCCGGATGTTTTTCCGGAGCAACCGGAACGACAACGCCGGCACGGGAATTGGCCTCTATATTGTGAAAGAGGCGTTGAATAAGATGGGCGGTACCATCGAGGTCGACTCCGCTCCCGGTCAGGGAACCAAATTCGAAATCATCCTGCCTAACCATGTCGAGTAACCGTGCCATCGTGCTGATTGATGATAATGAGGTGGATTTGTATCTGCACGAGCAACTTATACGGCATACGGGCGTGTTTTCGCCCGTGTGGTCCTTTCGCGGGCCCGCTGCCGCACTCGACTTCCTGGCGTCCCTGCCGTACTCCGAACCGTCAGCCACGTATTCCATCGTGCTGCTGGTGGATATAAAGATGCCCTCCATGGATGGGTTTTCCTTTATCGACCGGTTTGAAAAACTGCCGTTGACGCTCCGCCACCGCTGTTCCATCGTACTGCTGTCCGCCACCCTCATGGTGAGCGACACCATCCGGGCCGAAGCGCACCCGTCCGTAGCCTTCTTTATCGAGAAGCCGCTCACGGTGAGCGCGCTGCTGGAAGTGGCGGAGGGGCTGGCATGAGACGCGCACTACCCCTTTGCCTTTTATCAGGCCTGCTGTCCGGCCTTTTACCGGCCTGCTCCAAGGGGCACCTGCCGACGCCTCCTCCGTCCTCGCTGTCATTCTACGCCGATGGCGTTTTAGTCCATTCCGGGTCTTTATTGGTCGACACCACCGCCTCCGTCGCGGGGCCTTACCGGCCGAACATCTGCGCGTTGTCCCGCGTGCTGCTGCCGGGGATGCGTGACTCCTGCGGGTTCGAGCTGTTCCTGTTCGGTTACCCCGGGACGTATGCCTCTTTTATGAGCGGGTCGTACTACGATACGTCCACGCTGTACACCCTTCGGCTCGCGTTCGTCCCCCTGACGACCGGTGGCTTTTCCGCCGTGAACGACTTCACCGTCAGGCGGTCGCTGGCGCACATCGGGTTCAATAACCGGTTGTATGTCACCGGGGTTTTCGAGGGGGCCGTCGCCGTTACATCCGGCGTCTACCCCGGCGGAGACAGCCTGATTATAAATAATGGATCGTTCGCATTTGTTTTCTAGGATTTATATATATATTTGTTTCACTTTAAAATCCGTATCATGAAATACCTCATCCTCGCAGGAATGGCCGTACTGATCATGGCTTCCTGCTCCAAGAAATCGTCTTCTCCTTCCACCACCACCACGCCCCAGGGCAACTCTCTTTCCTTCTCCATGAGCGGCCAGACGGTCAACATGCAGGACCTCACCGTCGACACCCTCCACGACCCGCTGCAGAATCACCCCGAAATCGAGATCTCCGGCAAGGCACTGCTCCCCGGCGTCCCCGATTCAGTATCGTTCCAGCTGTGGTTCTTTGGCGCCGCCAACACCACGGTCGCGTCCCTGAAAAACGATTTCACCCCGACCGACGCCAATAACATCGTTACGCTGGACTACCAGGCGATCAGCGGCCCCAATTTCTCACTGCAAGCCGAAGGCGCTCAACCCTTTACCGCCACCATTTCCACCAATACCGGCAGCGCCGTCACCGGAACCGTCACCGGTACGCTGGTCGTTGGCGTCTCTTCTTACGCCTCCGGTGCGGGCCTCCAGGCCGGCACTACCGTGGCGGTTACCAATGGGAAGTTTTCGCTGTCGTTCACGAGTCCGAACTAGACGCTTCGCGTATATCATTTACCCGCCGGACACTCCGGCCGACCCCGCCAAATCGCCGGCCGACCCTCGTCGACTGCCTTGGCGGGGATTTTTGCGCCCCTGCCGCGCCCTGCCAAGCCCTTGCCGCGCCCCAAATGGGCGCCGAAGGCCCAAGCGGGTCCGGGGCGCAGCCCCGAAAGGGGGAGTACCGAGGGGGCGAAGCCCCTTCGGTCGCGACGCATAGGATGTTTTTGGGCCGAGGCTTAAGTTTTAAAAACCCAAGCCTCGGCCCAAAAACGAAGTCCCCGCGAGGAATCGCGGGGACAAAAAGTATAGCCATGAAAAACAATAAGTACCGAAGTTACTTATTTTTTTCGTAACGTTTCTTAAATTTATCGATACGGCCTGCAGTGTCCACCAGAACGTTCTTTCCGGTATAGAAGGGATGGGAGGTGGAGGAAATATCCAGCTTGATAACCGGGTACTCGTTGCCGTCTTCCCATTTTACCATTTCCTTGTTGCCGGAAGCCGTAGAGCGGCCCAAAAAGGTGGTTCCGTTGGACATATCCTTGAACACTACAAAGCGATAGTTCTCGGGATGAAGTTTCTTCTGCATGATTTTCAATGTTTTGCGCTTGGATCAGCCAAGCAGATTGGATAAACGAGGGGCAAAGCTACCGACTTTTCCACAAATTTCCGAGAAAAATTCACGGCGCGGCGCGGCCGGAAAAATTCGCGGCGCGGCGCGCGGCGAGAATGCGAAAAGTTGACGACCGCCGCGGGATGCGAGCCCGGCCGGGCGGGATGCCCAAAAGCTACGCCTTCATATTCGTCATCTGCACCGGTATCCCCAGGTTCGCCGCCTTCACCGCCTGGAAGGCCGCCTGGAGGTCGTCGATCTTTTTGCCGGTGACGCGGACGATGTCGTCCATGATCTGGACCTGGACCTTAATACCGGAGTCCTTTATGGCCTTAACGACCTTTTTGGCGTCGTCCTGGGGGAGACCGTTACGGACGGGGACGGTCTGTTTGTATACTTTTCCGCTTTGGAAGGGTTCCTTGCTGAAATCGTAAATCTGCGGGTCGAGTCCTTGTTTCATGCTGCGGCTGATCAGGACATCCACGACCTGTTTGAGCTTCATGTCGCTGTCGACCTCGATGTTGAGGACGAGGTCCTTCTTATTCAGATCGAGCACCAGGTGAGAGCCTTTGAAGTCGAAACGGTTGGTGAGCTCTTTGCTTGCCGTGTTTACGGCGTTGTCCACAGTCTGGGGGTCCGCCTTGCTGGCAATATCAAATGAGGGCATACGTCAGGGTTTAAGGGGCAAAAGTAAAAAAAAGGGCCCTAATAAGGACCCTTTAAAATCGTTACCCGGAAGCATATCCAGTAAACTGGACAGCGGCAGCCTGGAATTCCTCCACAAATATACGGAACAAAATATATTTTTGCGTGTTGTTTTTTCTGCCAACAGTAGAAAATATGTTATATACTGATTTTGAGGATATTGTGTCTCAACAAAGAATGGCGAGATACCTTATTGCATGCGCTGACGATAAACGGAGGGCAATAACGTTGTACCGGGCCAACATACGCCTTTCTAATGAATTGTTTTCCATTCTCTGCATGTTTGAGGTGGCTATACGAAATAGCATCGACAAGCATCATAAAAATAAATGGGGCGCCAACTGGTTATTTGATGCAACCCAAGTACGAGGCGGTTTTTTGCGGTCTGCAGGCTGCGAACGATCACTGGAAAACGTTCAAAAGGTCATTGCCAAACTGGGAGCATCCTATAGCCACGATAGAGCAGTTACAGGGCTGATGTTTGGTTTCTGGACTTCCCAATTCGCAACCAAAGAGTTTGCCGCGGCAGGTAGCAGCCTCCTAAACATATTACCGGCAAGGCCTTTCGGAACGAATCAAACCAAGGTCTTTAAGAAATTAACAAGCATCAATCACATCAGGAACCGGATTGCGCATCATGAACCTATTTGTTTCACTGCTCCCACCGTTATATCCACTGTTTATGCAGAACAGCAGTATAACCAAATCATAGAGGTCCTGCAATGGCTGGGGATTAATCCGACATCATTTTTATTTGGCATTGATGGATTCCTGCGGAAAAAGGAACTCGTGGATAGACTGACGTAGAGGTCTGTGGAGAGCGACGTCGGCGCGCAAAGAAAAAAGGGGGCGCCATCTGGCGACCCCGGATATGTTATATTCATGGCTGTCAAAACGGACCTCTAGTGCTTCACGCGCGAGCTCTCCTCGTCCGCGCTGCTCGAAGCGCGGTGCTCGCGGACGACCTGTTGGTTCTTGCCGAAGCGGTAGGTGAACGCGACGTTGACGACGCGGTTGTCCCAGTGGTTGGTCAGGGCGACGTCGACGTTGCCGTAGCGGCTGTATCCGCTGAAGTGGGCGAGGTTGAAGGGGTCCTGGAGGTTGAGGCGGACGGTGCCGGCGGAACCGAGAACGGTCTTGGAGACGCCGAGGTTGATCGCCCCCATCGGGTTCGCGATGATCGTGCCGGAGACCTGCTTGCCCTGGAACCAGCCGTCGATCGACGCTTTCCAACCGTGCTTGAGCGTGAAGTTCTGGTTCATGTTACCGGTGAGCGTATAACCGAAGACTTCCAGCGGGTAGCCGTTGACGACGCCTTTGAAGTCGTTGTAGGCGAGGCTGGCGTAGACGTTGGGGCTCCACCATTTGGTCACAGGCATGCCGAAGTTGACGGCCAGGCCGATGTTTTCCTGGCGGGCCACGTTGCCTTGCTGTACAAAGGTGGTGTGGGTGGCGTCATCCTGGAGGAGGATCTGCTGGATGATGTCGGTTACCTGGGTATAGTTCAATGTGGTGGTGAGGACGCTGTGGAAGGTGTGGCTGAGCTCGATGTTGTTGGAGAACTGCGGTCTCAGGTACGGATTCCCTTCCTGGTAGGTGTAGGGGTCGAGGAAGTATTTGAAGGGGTTCAGGTCGTTGTAGTCGGGGCGCTGGATGCGGCGGCCGTAGTCCAGGACGAACTGGTTCTTGTCATTGAGCGTATACTGGATATACGCGGTGGGGAACAGCTGGGTGTAGTTCCGGTCGAAGGTCTGACCTGTGGTTTTGAGGTCGCCCTTGGAGTCGGTGGTTTCCAGGCGGAGACCGGTCTGGACGGTCCAGTGCTTGCTGATGACCTTGGAGACGCTGGCGTAGGCGGCGAAGATGCCTTCGGTATAAACGAAGTGGTTGGTCTTGGTGGTATCGACCAGCCATTTCCCGGTCACGAGGTTGTCGTATTCGGCGTCGTTGTCGGTGCGGACGGTGCTGCCTTTTAGACCGACTTCCAGCTTCCAGTCGTGCTTGAAGGGGTTTACATAGTCGATCTTCCCGGTGTAGATCCGGATGTTGCCGGGGGTGATGCCACGGAGGGTATCGACCGGGGGCAGCAGCACGCCGTCCGGTGTCGTATAGTTAGTCCGGTACATCTGGAAATTGCTCAGGTTGTACCCGATATAGTCGAGGTCGGCGGAGAGCTCCTTACCGGTGGAGTCGAAGGTGTGCTTGAAGTTGAGGTTGGCGCCCAGCTGCTGGAAGTTTTGCTTGACGTGTCCGGTGGTGACCGAAACGGAGTCGATGTTGCCCATGCCGTCTTCCATATTGGTCTTGTTCTGGCTGTCGAAATAACCGGGGTTGAAGTCGCCGGTGAAAACGACGCCCACCGTCGTCTTTTTGCTGACCGAATAGTCGGCGCCAACCTTGAAGCTTTGGTCGCTGTACTCGTTGTTCATGTCGGTATGCTGCGCAAAGATGGAATTGACCGGGCCGCCGATGGTGTCGCGGAACTTGCGGGTCAGGTCCAGCGTTTGCGGATGGCGGTTAAAGCTTTCGTTATAGCTGCCAAAGAAGTTGAACTTCCCGGTGCGGTAGTTCAGGTTGAGGCTGTTGTTGGTCTTGGGCCCCTTCCCTATCCCGGCGCCCACGGTGACGTTGCCGTTGAAGCCGCGGGCCTTGTTCTTTTTTGTCTTCAGGTTGATGACCCCGGCGTTCCCGGCAGCGTCGTACTTGGCGGGCGGGTTGGTCATGATCTCGATCTGCTCGAGCTCGGACGACGGCATGTTCTTGAGCAGGTTGGCCAGGTCGGCGGAGGACAGATAGGTGGGCTTGCCATCCATCATCACCATCACGCCGGATTTTCCCTTGAGGCTGATGTTCCCGTCCTTGTCCACGGAGATACCGGGCGTTTTCTGGAGGACGTCCATCGCGGTCATGCCGGCGTTGGTCGGTGAGGCGTCGACGTTGACGACCATGCGGTCGATCTTCTGCTCGACAAGCGGCTTATTCGCGGTAATAGTGACTTCGGCGATCTTGGTGGCTTTAGCGGCGAGACGCAGGGCGGGCAGCGAAACAGGGTCGCCGGAGGCGGCGAAAACAGCCGAATATTGCCTGGTCATGCCTACCGCGGAAGCGGCCACCAGGTAGCGGCCACCGGCGATCCGGAAATGGAATGACCCATCGACCGCGGTCGACGTCCCCTTGACTTCGGAGGAGTCTTTGGCATTCAATATAATAACAGAGGCTTTCTCCATGGCTTTTCCGGTCTCGTCGAGGACGGAACCGTTGACGGTAGTGGTGTTTCCCCCCTGGCCTAAAGCCCTGGCAGTCAGTAATAAAGAGGAGAAAATGTAGATCATGGCTCTCATAAAACGTATTTAGTACTAGTTCTTAAAATGTTCAAGTCAAAGGTAGGTACTATGTCTTACATAGTACATGGTTTTGGACAAAAGGCGCCTTTTCGGTGACAACCGGAAATTTCCGCGGCGCGGATTACATCAAAGCCCTTGGATGTTGGTTGAAAAGGGCGCGTAAAGTGTTGCGCAGCCGTTATGGGACGCGCGAAAAGCCCGGAATGTTACAGCAACTTTCCGTGATTGGGAGGAATGGATCAGACTAGATAACTAGGCAGCCGCGGCCTTACGCGCGCCCAGGCGCTTCCAGTAGAACCACAGCGCGACGCCCGAGATTACCAGTGCCGCGGAGATCAGCTCCGCCTGGCTCGGGTGGATTCCAAATATATCATACTTGGTGTTGACGCGGATCGTCTCCACCAGGAAGCGCTCGATACCATTCATTATAAGGTAGATGGCAAAGAGGCCGCCGGCAAAGGGAATCGTTTTGCGGAGCGCGATAAGACCACCGAAGAGCAGTAAACAGGTCACGGTCTCGTAAAAGGGAGTGGGAAAAACGGGGATCGGCAGAAAACCGCAGTATTGCTCATTACAGCCGGGAAAATGGGCGCCTTCGCTGAGCACGTTGTGCGGATAGTTATAGGCAAACAGCCAGGTCGGCAGGTAAGAGGGAGCCACCACGCTTTTGTGGGGGACGTCGGCCAGCGTGCCGAACTGGGTGGTGTACTCGGCTGAATTGGCCTTGAGCGCGCCCGCGAACTGTGTAGGATCGCTGAGCTGAACGTGCCCCTGCGCGTCGGAGATATAGGCGCTGTTCAGGATGCCCCAGTCGCCGTCGCCCGCCACCTGGCAGCCGATACGGCCGAGGGCGTAGGCGAGCATCATCGTGGGCGCAAACGCGTCCAGCAGGTGCTTAAAACCTATGTTGTGCTTGCGGGCATACCGGTAGACCGCGATACCGGCCACGATCAACCCGCCGTAAAAGGTCAGCCCGCTAAAGGAAAGATAGCTCGCGGGGTCGTGTGTGAAGTCGTCCCAGTTCTCCAGGATGTGGAACACCTTGGCGCCGGCAAAACCAAAGATCACGGCGATGATGACGATGTCCCCCACCCTGTCGTGCGGGTAGATGCGGACCTTGCGTTCTTCGGGCTTGGGCAGCACCTGTTTTTTGCGCTCGCGCCACTTGACAAAGGCCAGGAGGCCGCCGACGGCCAGACCGCCGATCCAGTTGCCCTGACCGGATAATATGTATTTCTGGGTATCCTCGAAAACCGAGGCGTCGATGGAAAAGAACCCGAACAGCTTATAGCCGAACAAAAAGCCGATCAGGAAGTTGATGATCAGCTCCGTCGGGGTGGCGGGCCGGCCGACCTCGATCATTTCTTCGGTGGGGTTGAGCAGCCCCGCTGCCTCCTTCCTTTTGAGCTCGCGGCTCAGCACCCACGCCCCGCCGATAAAGGCCAGGGCGACAAAGAAACCGAAGGTATTGGCCAGGCGTAAGATGGGCCATTCGACACCAAACCAGCTTTTCAGTAGGAAATAGAGATTGGGATACATGCTTTTGGACGAATTGGCTGCAAGTATAAAGAAAAAAATCGGGCCACGGGCTGGCATGAAAAAAGCGGGCATGACGCCCGCTTACCCATTATGAACAAAGCTAAACTAACAAAACTCCTCGAAAGCGGCAATCAGGTTGCCGGCGATGATCCGGGCAGGACGGCCCTCGATCTGGTGGCGCTCGATCATATGGACGAGCTTGCCGTCCTTAAAGAGCGCGATGGCCGGGGAAGACGGCGGGTAAGGCAGCAGGTGCTCCCGAACCTTCTGGACGGCTTCCATGTCAAACCCGGCAAAGGTGGTGGTCAGCTGGGTCGGTCGCTTGTCGCTGTTGGCCACGGCCATCAGGACGCCGGGACGGGCGGAGCCGGCGGAACAACCACAGACGGAATTGATCATGACCAGGGTGGTCCCGGTCTTAGCCAGGGACGTATCAACAGCGCTCGCGCTCAACAGCTCCTCGAATCCATGGTCGGTCAGCTCGGCCTTCATTGGATTCACTATTTCGGATGGATACATAATAAAATGAATTGCTTTTGCAACAAAGGTAGCAAAATTAGGACGAAATTTCCTAAAAAATGTCATCGTGACATGGTTGGTAGCCGAAAACAGACAGCCTGTCGGTTATTTTTGGCCTGGTACCGGATTTGATCTATCACCGCCAAAGCGTATTATATGACACTCGTGAAATTTAATAACCACCCCGTAGTAAAGCGTTTCTTCGACGAAGACGCCTTTAATGAAAGCTTTTTCACCGGTTTCCCCCCGGTAAATATCTATGACCACAAGGACCACTACGCCATCGAAGTAGCCGCTCCCGGTCGCGAAAAGAGCGATTTCAAGATCCAGGTAGACAGGAACATCCTGACCGTCTCCCAGGAAAAGAAGGAAAGCACCGAAACCGCCGGCGACATTCGCCAGGTACGCAAAGAATTTGGCCTCAAGACCTTCAAGAGGAGTTTTACGTTAGACGAGAAGATAGATGTAGAAGGGATCGTGGCTAAATACGAGAACGGTATCCTGAAACTCACCTTGCCCAAGAAAGAAGTGACGAAAGAAAGTAGCAAAGACATCACCGTTCTCTAAAGGATAGTGAAGAGTGATAGTAGTGTATTAAGCAAGAGTTGGTTTTAGTTTTAATGACAAACCCTGTCTTTTCAGACAGGGTTTCCTTTTTCCTGGTGGGAGGCGAAAGGGTCTCGAACCCTCGGCCTTCAGTGCCACAAACTGACGCTCTAACCAACTGAGCTACCGCCTCCGTGTTTTCGGTCGGCAAAGATAATCAAATCTTTCGCGCGTTTCCAAAAACAATTTCATTTTCTTTGCGGCCATGATGGGACACCTATTCCTCCTACCCTTGTCGGGCGCCGCCGGGGGCGCGATCGTAGCGCCGCTGGCCCTGCGCTTCTTCGCTACGCCGGCAAAAGTACGACGCGCCGCAAAAGCCCTGACCCCGGGCATCCTCCCGCTGGCCGACACCCACGTTGACGACTTTCTCCGCAACAAGCTGCCCAAAAAAATGCCGGTGATGAGCATGCTCGTCGGCGATAAAACCATCGCCCAGCTGAAGGCGGTATTTATGGAAGAGCTGCAAGACCTCCTCCCCGAATTCGCGGAGCGCTGCTCCGAAATGCTGAGCCGCCGGCTCATTTATAAAGCAGTGAGCGCGGGCGCAATAGCAGGTGCGTGCGTCGGCATTCTGCAGATGCTTTTATGGCTCCTCGTTGGTCCTTCCGGCCTCGCGAAATGACCGCCTGTACAGTTTGGGGAACTATGGTACAATTTTTCGGAGGTACCTTTGCCAAAAAGAATAGATGAGAATTTTAACGTCTTTGATGGCTTTCCTGATGCTGTCTTATACCGTCCAGGCGCAGGTGCGCGGCGGAGCGGGCGGCGCGGGGCGCCGGGCCGGACAAAATACCAACGTGGGGCACTTCTACGGACGGATTGTCGATGCAAAAACGAATAAAGGCGTGGATGGCGCTACGGTAGAGCTGCTCCGCAGCCGCTACGACAGCGTTTCACAAACACAAAAACAAGTAGTGGTACAGGGACAGACCACCAAAGCCAACGGGGACTTTAGTTTTGAGGACCTGCCGGTATTCGGGAACTATACGCTCAAGGTCACGACCGTCAATTACAGCGAAACGGATATACCGGTAAAGTTCGATATAAAAGGCCTTGCGGGCGCGGCGCGTAACAACGCTGCGCAAAACGGCGACCAACAAGGCGGAGCGCCCGGTAATATGGACCAGATCCTCAGCGCCATCGACAAGGACCTGGGGAACATCAAGCTCAAAGGCAACGTCACCCAGCTGGCCGACGTCGTTATCAACGCGACGCCGCCTCCTTATAAAATGGGCGTGGACAAGAAGGTCTTTAACGTGGACAAAAGCATCGTCGCCACCGGCGGCATGGCGTCCGACGTGCTGAAGAACGTCCCCTCCGTGAACGTGGATATCGACGGGAACGTCACGCTCCGCAACCAGTCGCCGCAGATCTTTGTCGACGGCCGTCCCACGACGCTGACCATGGACGAGATCCCCGCGGACGCGATCGAAAGCATAGAAGTCATGACCAACCCCTCCTCCAAGTATGACGCATCCGGCGGCGGGGGCGGGATCATCAACATCGTCCTGAAGAAGAACCGGAAGGTCGGTTACAATGGCGACCTCCGCGGAGGTATCGATTCCCGCGGCAAGCTCAACGGGGGCGGCGACATCAACGTCCGCCAGGGCAAGTTCAACTTCTTTGTCAACGGGAACATCCGCCAGCGGAAGTCGGTCTCCACCGGCGAGCTCAACCAGACGAACCTGGACAGCGCCGGCCATAATATGTATTACACCCACCAGCCGAGCAACAACACCAGCACCGGCACCATGGGTTTCGGCCGCGCCGGCGTCGACTACTTCCTGAGCAACCGGAACACGATTTCCCTCGAGGGGCACTACTTCCACGGTACCTTCAACAACTTCGATACCTATAATTCGACCACGACGTACGACCCGGTTAATTACCCCGGGTACGCGGACAGCACCAGCTATTTCAGGCAGGACGCCGTCAACAAAAGCGTTTTCCAGAATATCGAGGGCGAAGTGAACTACAAGCACAACTTCCCCAAATCGGGTCACGAGCTGACCGCGGACTTTACGGCGCAGGGGAACAAGAACAACACCAACCAGACCGTCAACTCGTACATCTCGCATCCCGACGCCCCGATCAGCACCAGCCTGGACTACTTCTACCCCGAGAATATCTATTCCAACGGTATTTCGCACAACTACAACTTCCAGTCGGATTACGTCAACCCGTTCACCGAAAAAACCAAGCTGGAAGCCGGGGTGCGCGCAAACTTCCAGAACCAGTCGAGCGACAACCTCTACGAGCTGTCGTCCGACTCCGGGAAGACCTACTATCCCAATGCCGAGCTGAACAACAACTTCAAGTATAACCAGCAGATCTACGCCGCTTACGCCCAGTTCTCGAGCACGATCACCAAGAACCTGAGCTACCAGGCCGGTCTGCGGGGCGAGAGCTCGCAGTACTCGGGGACGTTGTATACCAATACGGGCAACCAGACGTACACGCACAACTTCCCGCTCAGCCTTTTCCCCAGCGCCTTCCTATCCTACAAGATCAACGACGGGCAGAGCCTCCAGGCCAACTATACGCGCCGGATCAACCGGCCCAATTTCTTCCAGCTGTCCCCGTACGTCAACCGCGCCGACTCCCTGGCGCTGTCGCAGGGTAACCCCGACCTCGCCCCCGAGTTCACCAGCTCCTACGAGATCAACTACCAGAACGACTATAAGGGCGGCGGCTTCCTGGCGACGGTGTACTATAAGCACACCACCAACCTGATCACCCGGAACGTGGTCCGCGAGGTACTCCCCGGCGACATCGACAGCAGCAACATCTATACCTACCAGAACGCCAGCTCCAGCGACGTCTACGGCCTCGACCTGACCAACCACTACAACATCACCAGGTGGCTCGACTTCATGGTCAACGTCATCCTGTACGACTCCAAGATCAACGCCGGCAACCTGGCCGGGCTTAGCAACGAAGACCAGTTCAGCTACTTCGGTAAGATCAACTTCAACATCAAGCTGCCCGCCAAATTCTCCATCCAGCTCAACGGCGACTACCAGTCGAAGACCATCGTCCCCCCGAACTCCGGTGGCGGCGGACGCTTTGGCGGTTTTGGCCAGCCCGTTTCGACCGCCAACGGTTATGTCAAACCCATCGGCGGCGTGGACATCGCGATCAAGAAGGACTTCTTCAAGAACAACGCAGGCTCGATCACCCTCAACATGCAGGACGTCTTCCGCACCCGTGTAAACGACGCGGTCTCCACGTCCCAGTACCTGGTGCTGGACTACTCGCGTCTGCGCGACCCGCAGTTCGTCCGCCTGACCTTCTCTTACAGGTTCGGTAAAATGGATATGAGCCTCTTCAAGAAGAAGAACATGAAGCAGGACCAGCAGGACAACGGCGGCGGCGACCAGGTTGGCGGAGGCGGCGGGACGCGCTAGCGCGCGGCACCCCGTTTTGGCGCAGCCTTAAGCGCACCATCACCCGCACGGATAATCTACGAATAACAAGGGCTAGGCCTCTTCCACCTGGGAGGGGCCTTCTCTTTTAATAACGGTGGGATAGCTTATTTTGACCTTATCACGGCCCAGCTCGGCGCAAAGTTCCGCGGCAATGATTTCCAGGTTCCGGAAGACCTCCTGCTTTTCCCGCCGGAGCCCGTCGACGCCGTTCAGGACCAACGCCATGGAGTCCTCCCCCAGCGACATGGCCTTTGTCCGCAACGCTTCCTTCAGGCCATCCCAGGCGACGGGCTCCAAGCCGACTACGTCGATGATGCGCTGAAGGAGCGTCGCGGCATCCGGCACTTTGTCGAAGAAGTGTCCGATGGGATAATGGTGGGAGGTGTGGGACTTTGTGACCGTCACGATCCTGATATCGAGCCGGTGGTAGCCCCGCCCCCCGATAGCAATCAATCCGCAAGCGCCCGGGTCGAAGCGGGCTTCGATCGCTTTCCAGTCCGCTGCCAGGGTATCGAAACGCAGCAATGGCTGGATGTCGTCCCAGATGTCCTTACGGGCAACGACCAGCCAACCCGAGTCGGTATGGAAGGCAAAGCGTGGGTCATCAATGCCCTCCACGGCCGGTATGATCTTCCCGGGCCCAAAGGACATGCCCATGGCGAAGGTGGTTCCTTCGAGCGTCCGGGCGTCCGCGAGGACATACCGTTGGCCGGGCTGTAGCTGGAGCGGTTCGCCGTGTAGGGAAATATTGGCCATTATCCTTGTTTTCCGGTGAGCATCGGCACGAACGAGAATTGCTCGAAGGCCTCCTCCGCAAAGGAGCCGTCAGCCTGTTTGGTCAGGCGGAGCATGCGCTGGGCGGCGCCCTCGTCCACGGGGATGACCATCACGCCGCCGGGCTTTAGCTGCTGTTTGAGCTTTTCCGGGATATAAGGCGCGGCCGCGGTGATAAGCACCTTGTCAAAGGGC
>NZ_DATJIY010000270.1:0-6064 GCF_035492835.1 Dinghuibacter sp. | reverse complement strand
CACTTCTTCCTTTGTCTGGTTGAGCTTGAGGGTAAAGGGGAAGATGAGCGAGGCGAAGAGACCGACGGCAAAGTTACCGGCGGTTATGCTCATGAGTATCATAAAGATGAGGCCATGGGTGTGCTGGCCGATGGTGGATGCCGGAGCGCCGGTCAGCGTCTTGCCGGCTACGCCGGCGTGGAAGAGACCGGGGACCATGATCACGATCAGGAGCCAGCTGATTACGAAAGAAAGGAGGATACCCATCATCGTGGTAATGACGCTGGCGGCCAGCATGCCCATGGACGTGGCGCCACCGGGGACCGAGCGGTTGAAACGAAAGATATGGGTCACCAAAGCGATCAGGAACAGGCCGTTGCCTAGGTACAACAACCATATCCGCGAAAATGCCGGGTTTGTCAGCAGGATAAAAACCGGGATGCAATATAAAATAGCGCACGCGAGCGCAAAGGCAAAATGTTGTCGCCAGGGAATGTTCTTGAACATGACAGGTGTTTTGGGAGGGCGTACAAAATGCGGGCCGGGCAAAAAACCGGACGTTCATCCGGTGGCGCGGGCCGGCGGGGATCGGAACTTTTTTGTACTTTCAGGTTATGCTTAGACTTGTCAAAATTACACTTATTCTTGTCGCACTCGTAGGGTTCGCGGGGCGCGCGGCGGCGCAGGGCGTGCCGGTGGCGCGGGATGGCGGCGCGGCAACACCGGCGCAGGGCGTGGCCGCGACGCCGCCGATGGGCTGGAACAGCTACAATTGCTTCGGCTCGGCGGTGCACGAGGATGAGGTGAAGGCGAATGCGGATTATATGGCGGCGTACCTGAGGCCGTATGGGTGGCAATATGTCGTTGTGGACTTCCTGTGGGCGTATGACAACCCGCCGGGGAGCGTGATCGGGAACCCGTTCCAGAAGCGGTTGCAGGATGGGTCGTATATACCGTGGCTGGCGATGGACCGGTGGGGACGGCTGACGCCGGACGTGAACAAGTTCCCGTCGGCGTTCGGGGGGAAGGGGTTTACGGCGCTGGCGGCGTATGTGCATGGGCTGGGGCTGAAGTTCGGGATACACGTGATGCGGGGGATACCGCGGCAGGCGGTTTGGGCGCGCAGCCCGGTGCTGGGCGCGGACGGGGTCACGGCGGACATGATCGCGGATACGGCGTCGACCTGTGACTGGATG
This sequence comes from Dinghuibacter sp., assembly GCF_035492835.1. Classification (NCBI taxonomy): domain Bacteria; kingdom Pseudomonadati; phylum Bacteroidota; class Chitinophagia; order Chitinophagales; family Chitinophagaceae; genus Dinghuibacter; species Dinghuibacter sp. The sequence goes on along the minus strand of NZ_DATJIY010000270.1, from coordinate 4,889 downwards.
AACCATATGTATGGCCTGGACATGACCCGGCCGGGCGCGCAGGCCTACTTGAATTCGCTGCTCAACCTGTATGCGGCCTGGGGCGTGGACTTTATCAAAGTGGACGACATCGCCCGGCCCTACCGCGCGGCGGAGATCGAGGGGTACCGCAAGGCGATCGCGCACTGTGGGCGGCCCATCGTGCTGAGCGTGTCGCCGGGGGCGACGCCGCCAGCGGATTCGGCGCATGTCGCGGCCAATGCCAATATGTGGCGGATGGCGGACGACTTCTGGGACAACTGGAAGGAGATCGTGGGGATGATCGGGTATGCGCGGCAGTGGCAGGGCCGCGGCGGCCCCGGGCACTGGCCCGACTGCGACATGATCCAGCTCGGAAAGCTGTCCAAACGCGGGCCCGTCGGACCGGAGCGCTATAGCCGCTTTACAGAGGACGAGGCGTATACGCATATGACGTTCTGGTGTATCTATCGCTCGCCGCTGATGCTGGGCGGCAACCTGCCTGAAAACCGGCCATTCGAGCTGGCGCTTTTCACCAACGACGAGGTCCTGGCGGTCGACCAGCTGGGAGTCGATCCGCGGGAGCTGAGCGCGGATGACGGTATGCTGGTGTGGTATTCCGGGGTGCCGGGGTCACAGGATAAGTATGTTGCATTCTTCAACCTCAACGACGTGCCGGCGAACATTGAAGTGCCGCTCTCACGGCTGGGGTTCGCCGGGGGCGTGGCCGTTAGGGATCTGTGGCGCAAGGAGGATATCGGGACGTTCCGGAAAACATACAATCGCCTCATCGCGCCGCACGGGGCGGCATTATTCCGCTTTTCGGGGCGTTAGCCTTACATTTGGGGGGATATGAGGTACATACAGACGACGCTCGCCCTGCTGCTCACTGGCCTGGGTGCTTCCGCCCAACGCATCGATACCCTGATGCACGTGTATTCGGCGGCTTACCCCACGGAAAAGGTCTATCTCCATTTGGACAGGGGGGCCTATAATTCCGGCGAATCGATTTGGTACAAAGCCTACATCACGGCGGAGGGGGCGCCGTCGGTCCTGAGCAAGAACCTCTATGTGGAATTGATCGACGACCACGGGCACGTGGTGGACCGGGCCACGAACGTGGTGGTGGAAGGGTCGGCGGCCGGGTCTTTTGCGATCCCGAAAACATACAATGGGCCTTATATCAATATCCGCGCGTATACGCGGTATATGTTGAATTATGATACGGCGTTTGCGTTTATGAAGACCTTGCGGGTGATGAATGTGGCGGCGGGGCCGGTAGTGACGCACGCGCGGCCGGCGCAGCCGGCCGCAACGGGGGCCCACGCCGCGGCACACCCGGCGGAACCCGCGGGGACCGAGCTCCGGTTTTTCCCGGAGGGAGGGGACTGCGTGAACGGTATGGAGAGCCGGATCGCGTTCAAGGCAACGGGGCCGGACGGTTTTCCCAGCGACGTGCAGGGGGTGATCGTGGACGGGAAGGGGGTTAAACAGGCCGTTTTCGCGAGCGTAAAAGACGGGATGGGGTCCTTTGAGCTGACCCCTGTGAAAGGCGCCGTCTACCAGGCCAAATGGACCGACAAGAATAAGGTTCAGCATACCACGCCGCTGCCGGGGGCGCTCGATAAGGGCGTCGTGCTGCGGGTCGACAGCGAGGATTCGTCCAAGACCTACACCATCGGCGCGGTCACCGGGGATACGGCGGGACGCACCGTGTACCATATGGTGGCCAGCCTGGGCGGGCAGGTGTTCTATCTCGCCACGCTCCGCCTCCAGGACGGGGAGATCGTGCACCAGTCGTTTGCCACGTCCAACATCCCGAGCGGGATCGTGACGGTGACCGTGTTTGCCGAGGACTGGCAGCCCCTGGCGGAGCGCATCAGTTTTGTCGACAATAACGAGTATATGTTCTACCCGGCGATCCACCAGCTCTATACCAAGCTGGACAAGCGGGCGGAAAACCAGATCGAGATCGAGTATGCGGACCAGGTCAAAAGCAACCTGTCGGTGGCCGTGACCGACGCCGACCTGGACGTGCCGGTGGGCGACAAGGCGGACAACATCATTTCCTCGCTGTTGCTGACGAGCGACCTCCGGGGCAAGGTGTACAATCCCTGGGACTATTTGTCCAACCCCGTGGATAGTATCCGGCACGAAGTGGACCTGGTGATGCTCACCAACGGCTGGCGGCGGTACGACTGGCACAACATCACCAGCCGCACCTATCCCCGGCTGAAGTATATGCCCGACAGCATTATGTCGCTGATCGGTACGATCTATGGCGTGCCGGCGAAGATGAAGCGGGACATGGGGACCATCAACCTGATCACCGATGACGGGGGGAAGGCGCACCGCTTCCTTTTTGCGGAGATCGATACCGACGGCGTGTTCAGGATACCGAACTACCTGGTCTATGGGGAACAGAAGATTTACTATTCGTTCAATAAAAAGGACCTCTTCACCAGCGCGGTGATCCGCATGGACAACGGCCTGTACAAAGGGCTTCCGGGCGCGCCCGGGGCCGACAGCCTCCGGCCGGTCATCGAGTTTTCGGACTCGCTGCTGGCGCACCAAAAGATTTTCCAACGGCTGGTGCACGACACGGTGGGGTTGTTCAAGGTCAAGAACCTGCAGCAGATCATCATCAAGGCGCCCACCAAGTCGCCTGAGCAAGTGCTCGACGAGAAGTACGCCTCGGGTCTTTTCTCCGGCGGCGACGGGTACCCGTTCGACGTAGCGAACGACCCGGCGGCCCAGGCGGCGCTGTCGGTCTTCCAATACCTCCAGGGCCGCGTGGCGGGTCTCCAGATCACCACCGGCGCGGGTCCCACCAGCCTGCAGTGGCGGGGTGGCACGCCCGGGCTGTACCTGGACGAGTCCCCGGTCGACGCGAATACGCTCCAGAATATCCCCATGACCGACGTGGCGTATATCAAGGTTTTCCGTCCGCCCTTTATGGGCATGGGCGGCGCCAACGGCGGGATCGCGATCTACACTAAAAAGGGCGGGGACCGTCAGCCGCCGGCCGACTTCAAAGCGCTGGAGCACACGGTGCTGATCGGTTATACCGCGCCCAAGGAATTCTTTTCCCCCGACTATGCCACGGCCCAGGCGGCGGCCACGCCTGATTCGGCGGACCTCCGCCCCACCCTCTACTGGCAGCCTTTTGTGCTGCTGGACAGCAAGACGCGCCGGGCCAAGCTGTCGTTCTACAACAACGACATCACCAAACGGTTTAAGGTGGTCGTGGAGGGGATGACCGCGGATGGGCGCTGGGCGCATAAGGAGCTGCTGATCGACACGGAGGATACCCGGGGTGCCGGAGCGGGGCGCTAACGGTATGGTATTTGGGTCTCTTTGCCGTATGCGTACATCGCTTATCTGCCTTTTCCTATGCCTGTCGGTTTTTGCCGCCGCCCAGGACACGCCACGGGTGGTCCCGCTACCGCTGCCGCCCGGGCCCCGCAAGCATGGCATCCTGAGCGTGTTTGGCGCCCACCGGGAAGAGGCCCGGGAGGGGAAATTCCTGGTCACGCCGTTCTTCCTGCCGGCCTATTCGCCGGATATAGCCTTTAGTTTGGCGGGGGGCGCCATCTTTTCCTTCCGGACGCAAAAGTCCGATAGCGCGCTGCCCACGTCTTCCATCCCGGTTACGGTCACCTATTCCACGGTCAATTCGTTTATCGCGAGCGCGGGCTGGACGACCTTCTGGCTGCACGACAAGCTGCGCATCAACGCGCTGATGCAATACAAGAATACCCGCGACGCTTATTACGGCGTCGGCTATGCGAACGCCATCTCGACCTCCTACCCCGACTCGACGCACCTCATCCGCAGCTTTACGATCATCCAGATCCGGCCGCTCTGGAAACTGCGCCGGCACCTTTTCGGGGGAATGAGCCTGGAATACTCCCAGAACATCCTTTCGCAGGTCAACGCGCACACGGCGCACGACCCGTACTACCTCCAGACGGGGCAGTTTATCCGCAATACCGGCCTGGGGGCCATCCTCAGCTATGATTCCCGCGACTTCCCGCAAAACGCCTTCCGCGGGTTGTACAGCACCCTCATCTATACCTTCTACCAGCCGCAGTTCGGCGGCAACACCGAGTTCCGCGCGCTCGACTTCGACACCCGGTTTTATCTCCCCCTCAGCCGGTACAAGTACCATTCGCTGGCGTTCAACTACCGCGCCCGTTACGACTTCGGCGAGCCACCCTTTACGTCGATGGTCAGCCTGGGCACCTCCCAGGACTTGCGGGGGCTCCGGTTCGGGCAGTTCCGGGACTTTTACGAAAACTATTTTATCACCGAGTACCGGCATAAGTTTTACTGGCATGACCGGCCAACGCGCTGGGGTTTTGTTTGCTGGGGAGGCGTGGGGGCCATCGGAGGCGACTTCCGTTCCGCCCTCTTCGAGCGCGCCATCCCCGACTTCGGGATCGGGCTGCGGTTTGAGATACAGCCGCGGCTCAACGTGCGGGCGGATTGGGGGCATGCGCCGTTGGGGGGGAGATCGAGCTCGGCGACGTATTTTAATTTCCTCGAGGCGTTCTGAGCGGGGAAGGACGCCGGACCTGGCGCACGTGCAGCATGCCACGAGGGGCATAGCTATTTCACTTTACAAGGACGATTCGCCATATTGCGCCGTGGGCGCTTTTGGCGGTATGGCGGAATTGCATTTACTTTGCAATACAAAGCACTTTGTATATGGGACAATATCTCAGCGGCCGGGCGGCCGGAAGCCGGGCGGCCGTGAGGCGCCAATGGAGCCGCGAGGCCCGACTCAGGCGCGTCCGTTTGTGGCTGGTCTTTTTTATGGTCGCGCTCGTCTTGAGCGGGCTGACCGCGTTTCCGTTGGAAAGCGAATTGCGCGTGCTGGCGGGTTACTG
>NZ_DATJIY010000269.1:0-3865 GCF_035492835.1 Dinghuibacter sp. | reverse complement strand
CGGGCGTTGCATACGCCGGAGCGGGCGGCGGCTTTCCGGGAGGCGGTGGCTGCGGGTTTTCCGGGGGGGCGGATGACGTGGGCGTTCAGCTGGCTGGCGCTCCACGATACGTCGGAGAACTATGAAAAAATCCGCGAGCTGGTAAAAGGGTATGTCCACCAATATGGGGATGAGATGACTTTTATACCGGGGGCCTATTTTGCCAACGCGTATAATTCGATCGACCAGGTCAACCAGGACCTCCACGACGGGCTGGCGCGGGTCGGGGAGATCATGGGCGGCGGTTACCGGCCAAAGAGCGTGGTCGCCGGGTTCCTGTCGGCGACGAACATGCGCTACCTGGCGGAAAAGGAGGGCATCCACGTCTGCCAGGGGAATATTTGGAGCCAGTTCGCCATCGACAACCAGGACGGGGATGGCTCGGTTTCCTATCCCTACTATCCCTCGACGGAACATTTTTGCAAGCCGGCGCAGGGCCGGGCCGACTTTATCGATTGCGTGAACCTGGACGGATGGACGTGCGACTTCCTGGCGGCGCGACGCAATGGTTTTGCGGAGCATTTCAACAGCCGGATGGGCGTAGGGCCGATCGAGACCATCGGCAAGTACGGGCCTCAGACCGGGTTGAAGGAGATGATGTTTACCACCGGCCTTCACTTTGACGCGGGCTACAAGCTGAATGGCTTTGCCTGGGTCACCAACTGCTGGGAGCTCTGTCTGCCCTTCCCGGCCTCCGATGTTACAGACTGGCTGAGCGCGATACGGGAGCGCTGGCCGGATGCCCGGCTGATTACCCAGGGAGAATTCGGCCTGCTCTGGCGAAAACACTACGGCGGCAACGACTTCGACTATCGTTTCGTCGAGCGGGGCTCCGGCATCGGCGGCTCCGACGCGGACAAGGAAATCCGGTGGTTTATGAACAAGGACTTCCGGCTGGCGCTGCTCAAGGACCCCGCCTCCGAGAAGGTCATCGACTTCACCCGGTACGACCTGCCGGCGCGCGAACCCGATGCCATGACGCGCCGCTGGAGCCTGCTGGGGGAGATCAACCAGAAGGGGACGCGGCCGCAGGATACGCCGGTGCCGCTGGCCGCGCTCAGCGCGGACGACCGCGGGCGGATTTGCCGGAGGGTAAGGGAGCTGTGCGGGGCCCGAGGGGCCTAAGAGGCGTAGGAGCGTAAGAGGCTGAGGGGCCGACACAGGGCATGAAAAAAGCCCCGCGAGGGGCTTTGAGCGGCGAACGCGGTTCGAACGCGCGACCTTTAGTTTGGGAAACTAATGCTCTACCAACTGAGCTACCACCGCAAAGTATTGACCTTTAATGATTTGCGCACAACGGCGGTGAGATTTTCACCATGGGCCGCCGTCGGACGTTATTTTACCAGGTCGGGGAGGAATCGCTTGGCGAGCCAGCTGTCCCGAACCGGGATCATCCAGTGCGCCAGCATCTCCTCTTTTGAGGGCACAATATTATTGAAATAAATCGTATCCGCATTAATAAATCCCTGTTTTATTGCGTAATCGAGCTGGGACATGGGCACCAGCTGGATCTTGTCACGCACGACGAAGGCTAGCGCCAGGCGGTCGAAGAGGTTTACGGCAAAGCGTTGCTCGATGTCCTTGATGACGCGGACGGAGGAGTCGGTGCTGCAACCGCTGACGGTGGTGTCGGCCATCAGGACGATAAACTGGCCGAACAGCAGGTTGGCATAGCCTTTGACGGGCTCGCCGTGGGTCTGCCAGGAGGCGGTGAATCCGTTTAAGATGTCTTCGATCTCCAGCGCCTCGGACAGCGTAAAGGGTCGGGAGGATTGGTATATCCATACCCGGGATTCGGGCGAAAAGCCGTTGGGCAACAGGTGGGTGAATTCAAAGTTCATATAGTATCGTTTAACGAGGCCGCCACCAGCTCCGCGATGTCGTATACCGCGACGGACTCTTCTTTTTCGTTTTTCTTGACGCCATCGGTCAGCATCGTATTGCAAAACGGGCAGGCCGCCGCGATCACCGAAGCGCCGGTGGACAGGGCCTCCGCAGTGCGCTCCCAGTTGACGCGGGTCGAACCAGGTTCCTCTTCCTTGAACATCTGCGCGCCGCCGGCGCCGCAACAAAGACCGTTGCTGCGACAGCGTTTCATCTCGACGAGGGCGACGTCGAGGGCCTCGAGGACCTTGCGGGGCGCCTCGTAGACGTCATTGGCGCGGCCGAGGTAGCAGGAATCGTGGTAGGTGATCTTTTTGCCGATAAAAGTCCCCCCGGAGACTCTTATGCGTCCCTGATCGATCAGCTCCTGGATGAAGGTGCTGTGGTGCATCACCTCGTAGTGGCCGCCCAGCGCGGGGTATTCATTCCGGAGGGTATTGAAGCAGTGCGGACAGGCGGTGACGATGCGGGTGACGCCATAGTTGTTCAGCGTCTGGATGTTGTTGTAGGCCATCATCTGGAAGAGGAACTCGTTCCCCGCGCGGCGGGCAGGGTCGCCCGTGCAGTTTTCCTCGGACCCCAGGATCGCAAAGCGGATACCCGCCTTCTGAAGGATCAGGGCGAAGGCGCGGGTGATCTTTTGCGCCCGCTGGTCGAAGCTGCCGGCGCAACCAACCCAGAACAATACGTCCGGTGTCGTGCCCGACGCCTGCATTTCCGCCATCGTTGGTATCCCCATGGTCCGATTTTTCACAAAACTACGTAATTTGCCAGCTCAAAGAACCCAGATGTATCAGCGCCTGATGATGCTTACGGCCGGACTACTTTACTGCCTGGTCTTATCCGCCCAAGAATACAAGCCCGTTGACGACAGCTCGTCGGTCGAATTCGGGATCAAAAACTTCGGGGTGACCGTGAGCGGCACCGTCAAGGGTCTGAAGGGCACTATTCACTTCGAACCGGGGAACCTGTCCACGGCGGCCTTTTCGGTGTCGGTGGATACGCGGACGATCAATACGGGGATCGATATGCGGGACAACCACCTCAAAAAGGACGACTTCTTCTACGTCGATTCCTTTCCCACGATGACGTTCAAATCCACCAAAATAACGCCCTCCACGAAGGAAGGTTTCCTTTTCATATTCGGCGACCTGCGGATCAGGAACGTGACCAAGGCCGTTTCCTTCCCGTTCCAGGCCGTGCCTAACGGCGAGGGCTATACGTTTACCGGCTCGTTCACCATCGACCGCCGCGACTTCGGGGTCGGCGGGTCGAGCATCTCCATGTCGGACCAGGCGAAAGTCACGATCAAGATATCAGCCGTACCTGATAAATAGCCCTTCCTCTATGCTCAACTTGCTCTATGTTGCCGGCGTCGGATTTTTGATCAGCTTCCTGGGGACGCTCCCCCTGGGCACGCTCAACGTGGCGGCGATGCAGATCGCGCACAAGGAGAATATCCGGGCGGGGATCAAATTTTCGCTGGGCGTGGCACTGGTGGAGGTGATCTACCTGCGGATGTCGCTCAAGGGAATGGGCTGGGTGATAGAGCACCACCGCTTGTTTTACTGGCTGGGGTGGGTGACGGTGGCGATGCTGCTGGCGCTCGCCTTCTTTACCTTCCGGGCGGCCTATCATCCGCACCAGAACAAAAACGTGTTATTGAATAATGGGATGAACCGCTTCCTGCTCGGGGCAACCATGAGCGCGCTGAATCCCGTGCAGATACCCTTCTGGTTCGGGTGGAGCACCTACCTGCTGACCAACCGCGTGCTGCTGCCCAAAGCAATCGAGTTCAACTTCTTTACCGTCGGCGGCGGGATCGGGACCCTGGCGGGGTTGGCGGTTTTTATCTGGGGCGGGAATTTTATCATTCAGAAGCTCAACGCCAACCAGAAGAAGCTGGACGTCTTTATCGGTTGTATCTTCCTGCTCACGGCGT
>NZ_DATJIY010000268.1:0-5861 GCF_035492835.1 Dinghuibacter sp. | reverse complement strand
GAAATGCTGAAAGCTAAATAACAATTCGATCATATTCCCTTAAGAATGCCTTTAAACGATTGACCCAGTTTTGTACCAGCACAATAAAAACTTTTTAATTACGTTATCTTTACGGTTGATATAAAATCGTAATAAGATATTCAAGATACTCATACGTTAGATTTTCTCATGTCTGCGCGCTCCGTTTCTACGGGGCGCTTGTTTTTGGCCGGACCCTTCTCTCTTGAAACTTAAGGGTCCGGCCAAAAACATCATATGCGTCGCGACCGAAGGGGCTTCGCCCCCTCGGTACTCCCCTGGCTGGGCGCTCGGACGCAGTTTGCGCTTGTTTACCGCGGCCCTGCGGGCGCGGTTCGCGTGGGAGCGCTCTTGCCGCGCCGCGCCGGTCCCATGCTCCGCAGTGCGGCGGCGGGCGGCGGAAAGTGTCGGGGGGATGCGATAATGTTTAGGGGGGATAAACTTAATGTTTCCTTAAAGCTAACTTACTTGAGAGTTTGGGGGCGGGGAAATATCTTTATGGCAACTCGCTAAAGCTCCCTTAAAACTTCCATTACACGTACCACACGATTTACGCATATTAACGGCAAAAGCGCCCGCTTTTGGCTGAACGGCAATCATTTATCCAAAAAGATACATCTGTTAATGAAAATTTAAAGTTTACCTAATGTAAACTTAAGGTTTAGTTTAACTACCCAAACTAGGTTTGCGGCCTAGTCTCTCAATCCAAGCAAACTAAACCGCTATGCAAAAAATTTATTCACTAAAATCAACTGCTGCGCTCCTGCTGTGCATGTTGTTGTGCCCTTTCTACCTGCTGGCTCAATCGGCCATAGATGGGAGGGTCCTGTCTCAGTCTGATCAGAGCCCCCTGCCCGGTGTGACGGTCATGGTCAAGGGCGAAAAAAACGGGGTTACCTCCAACGTCGACGGAACCTTCCGGATCAGGGCTAAAAAGGGCGACATGCTCGAATTCAGCGGGGTTGGCGTCGCACCCAAGGAAGTCGAAGTGGGAGAATCCAACACTATGGTCGTTTCGCTCGACCAGATCACCAAGAACCTGGACGAAGTCGTCGTGACGGCGCTGGGTATTAAAAAGGAAGCAAAACGCATCGGCTACTCCATCCAGGAAGTAAAAGCGTCCGAAATGCTTAAGGCCCGGGAAGCGAACCCGGTGGCCAACCTCGCGGGGAAGGTGGCCGGTCTGAACGTGGGGATCAACCAGGAAATGCTGGGTACCCCGACGGTATTGCTCCGCGGTAACCCGATCACCTTTTATGTGGTGGACGGCTTGCCGATCAACTCCGACACCTGGAACATCAGCCCGGACGACATCGAGACGATCTCCATCCTGAAGGGGCCCGCGGCATCCGCTCTTTACGGGAACCGCGGTATCGTCGGCGCGATCCTGATCACGACCAAGCACGGGGCCAGGAACAAGAAGGGCTGGACGGTCGAAGTCAATACCAGCAACCAGTTTAATAAAGGGTTTATCGCCATTCCCAAGGTTCAGAACCTGTACGGCCCGGGCGATGACCAGAAGTATGCCTTTGGCGACGGTCTCGGTGGTGGGATCAACGACGCCGACTACGACGTATGGGGTCCGATCATGGACGGCCGACTGATCCCGCAATGGAACGGGAAGGTGACGCCGGGTACGACGTACCAGACGACGTTTGTCGACGGGTCGACATACAGCGGGGACATCCAACCGACGCCCTTTACGACGAAGGGGGCCAACAACATGCAGCACTTCCTGCAGACGGGTATCCTCACGACGAACAACATCAACCTGTCCTCCGTAACGGACCGCAGCAATATCCGGATGTCGGTCACCCAAAGCTATCAGCGCGGGTTGGTGCCCAACACGGAGCTGAACAAGCTGAACTTCAATATATACGGCAGCTATGACGTTTCTAGCCGGTTGAAGGTGGAGGGCAGCCTGAACTACGATCGCCAGTTCACGCCGAACGTACCCGAAGTGGACTACGGCCCGAACTCCATTGTATACGACATCGACGTCTGGACGGGTTCCGACTGGAACATCAATGACCCCCAGATTAAAAACTACTGGCCTTCCGGCGGCGGCCCATTGGGCGACCGTCCGACGTTTATCGAGTACAAGCACTACCAGAACCCCTGGTTCCTGAGCAACGAATGGCTGCGTTCCCACTACAAAAACGACCTGTACGGCTATATCAGCCTCAACTACAAGCTGGGCGCCGGTTTTGAAGCCCAGGTTCGTTCCAACGTAACCACTTACGACATCTTCAGGACGGAAAAGCTGCCCTGGTGGGCGCACCCGTACAGCCAGGAGTACAATAACCACGGGAACTACCGCGAAGACCGTCGCTCCCTTTGGGAAAACAACACCGAGGCGATCGTCAAGTATAATGGCAACCTGGGCGGCGGGTTCAACCTGTTCGCCCTGGCCGGCGCCACCGCCCGGAACTTCAAGTATACGTCCAGCTTCGTTACGACCAACCAGCTGACGTCGCCGGACGTCTTCAACTTCGCCAACTCAACCTTTGGGATCCATGCGTACAACTTCAACTCGAACATGCTCGTGTTGAGCGCCTACGCCTCCTTGGACCTGACCTATAAAAAATATGTCACCCTGTCCGCTACCGGTCGCGAGGACAAGACGTCCGCCATCGCGGTTGCGAAGGACGCTTATTTCTATCCTTCGGTGTCGCTGAGCACGGTGGTGTCCGACTACGCAAAGCTGGGCAGCGCGATCAGCTTCCTGAAATTCCGGGGCAGCTATGCCAACGTAAAGGACGGCGGCACCCAGGCCTATATCGGGGAGACCCCTACCGCCGGGGGCTATATCTTTGACTACGGCGCCGATTACCTCAGCACGTACGGTGGCCCTATCTACAACCTGAACCCGTCTTACACCTCCTCGATCGGGTATAACAACAACAGCCAATCCACCAGCCCGACCACGATCGTCAACCAGAGCATCGTACCGGCGACCTACTCCAACTACGAGGCCGGTTTCGACATCCGGTTCCTGGAAAACCGCCTGGGTCTGGCGGCTACCTATTTCGAATACGTGCACGGTCCCCAACAGTTCAATTCCCAGATCGCCGAGTCCTCCGGCTATACCAGCTACCTGACGAATGCGGAAAAAACGCAGAAGCAGGGCGGTGAAATTTCGCTGCAAGGCTCTCCCATCCAGACCCGGAACCTGAAATGGAACGTGACGCTCAACTGGGCGACCTACAAGGAGACCTTCAAGTCCCTGCCCAACCACGAAATCCAGGGCCCTGCCGGGTATGTCGTCCATGAGGGACAACGCGTGGACATCCTGGTGGCGAACCTGGAAGCCCGCACGGCTGCCGGCCAGGTGATCAACGATGCTTCCGGTCTGCCGCTCTATGAGCCGGTGGGCAAGGTGCTCGGTCACGCAGACCCGGATTGGAGCTGGGGTATCAACAACCGTTTCGACTATAAGAACTTCTTCATGTCCTTCCAGTTCGACGGTATGGTTGGCGGTAAGCTCCAGGACATGGTGTACACCAAGCTGATGGAAGGCGGCCGCGGCAGCGAAACTGTTGAAGGCAAGCTGGGCCAGGCGCGTATGATCGAAGCCTACCACCTCGGCGACCCGGGTTACAACGGCGCCTATGTAAACGGTAAGGCCGTCCTTGCCGAAGGCGTCCAGATTTCCACCCCCAACGGTGCGCTCCAGTTCGACCAATACGGGAACATCACGAACGAAAAGTCGCTCCAGTTCCAGACGAACAACTCCACGCCCCTGTACATGCAGAACTACTCCAGCGGCCCGTTGAGCGACGCCGAGCACACGGTCATCAACCGGACCTATGCCAAGCTGCGCGAAGTGATCTTCGGGTATTCCCTACCCCAGGGTTTCCTGCGCAGGACGATGATCTCCAAGATCGACGTCTCGCTGGTAGGGCGCAACCTGCTGTACTTCTTCAACAAGCGGTACAAGGACGTCGACGTTGACCAGTACCCAGGTCGTGACATCAACAACAACATCATCAGCGGTTCGGGCCTCCAGACACCCACGACCCGGAGCTATGGGTTCAACATCAACGTAGTATTCTAACCCCTCAACGACAAGATTATGCAACGAAATATATATGCAGTAATGGCCACGGCGGCATTGGGTCTGGCGCTCAGCGGTTGCTCCAAGAAGTTCAGCGAGTACAAGCAGAACCCCAACGAGCCCACGGTCGTGCCTCCCTCCCAGCTGCTCCGGACTATCGAGGCCGATATGTACGTAGCGCCCTTCGGGCAGGAGGAGCGCAACGACCAGTATACCTGCTCCAACTACAACTACTATGACGACAATGCTTATTGGGACGGGGTTTTCCACTCCCAGTTCGCCAGCCTGAACTATACGACGCTCACCAACGTCCTCAACATGCAGGCGTCGGCAGCCACCGCGGCAAACACGACCGCGAATCCGTATGATGCCATGGCGAAGTTTTTCAAGGCATATTTCTTTGTAAAGATGACCATGGCGGTGGGCGACCTCCCTATGACGGACGCTCTCCAGGGCGCCGCCAACTTCACCCCCAAGTACGACACCCAGAAGTCGATCTTTATCCAGTGTCTGAAATGGCTGGACTCCGCCAATACGGAAATGGGCCAGCTCATCGCCACCGGCCAGACGTATGAATTCTCCGGCGACTCCTATTTCGCGGATTTCGTTGGTGCTTCCCCCGCCATGGTGCAATGGCAAAAGGCCTTCAACGCCTTCCGCCTCCGGGTGCTGGTCGAGCTGAGCAACCAGGCTTCCGACCCCGACCTGGGCGTACAAAGCCAGTTTGCCGCCATCATCGGCAACCCGACCCAGTATCCCCTGATGACCAGCTGGCAGGACGGGGTGCAGTTCCAGTACAATTCGCAGTACAACTATTACCCGAATAACAACACCGTATACGGTACCCAGACTCTCCGGTACAATATGGCTGCCGCGTATACGGATTCCCTGTCTTCCTTCAACGACCTCCGCGTCATGATGGTGGCGGAACCCGCCCGCGGCCTGGGTTACGCCGATACGGACTACCGCTCCTACAAGGGCGCGAACTCCGGCCTGCCCCTGTCGACCATGACCCAGGGCGTTACCTCGAATTCCACGAACCTGTATTCGCTCATCGGCCGTCACCGCTACTACGAGGGGCTGACCGGCGAAAACACCTTCATCATCGGTTATCCCGAAATGTGCTTCAACATTGCCGAGGGTATCGCCCGGGGCTGGGGCTCCGGTGATGCCGCCGGCTGGTACCAGAAGGGTATCTTCTCCGATTTCGACTTCTACGGCGTAAAGGACGGCGACAACACCGTCTACCTCCAGAAGCCCTCGGGCTCCCTGGGCGATGACATCATCTACACCGTCCACTTCAACTACGCTGCCTATATGGCGCAGCCCTTGGTGGCCTTTGCCGGCAATAACGCCCGCGGCATCTCCCAGGTCCTCGAGCAAAAATACATCTCGATGTTCCGCAACTCGGGTCTCGAGGGCTATTATCAATGGCGCCGGACCGGCGTCCCCGGTTTCCTCCAGGGCCCGGCCCAGTCCGGTTACGGCAATGGTGGCACCGTCCCCCTGCGTTTCCAATATCCGCAGGACGAAGCCGCGGCCAACACCGCCAACTACCAAGCTGCCGTCCAAAGCCAATACGCCGGCAAGGACGACATCAACGAGACGATGTGGTTGCTTAAATAAGCCTTCTCCAACACCATAGACGAATCCGGGGCCGCCTCTTCATGGGCGGCCCCTTTTTTCTTTGAAAAAAACAACAATCCTCCCCGCCGCCGCGCCTCTAAGCACCGGAATGAGGGGTTGGTGCCTCTTTTCCCCCTGTTTTGCGAAACTTTTCGCAAAA
>NZ_DATJIY010000267.1:0-52941 GCF_035492835.1 Dinghuibacter sp. | reverse complement strand
GGGGGGCACCCCTCGACTATTCCTAACGTGCAACATGTCAAAGCGGAGGAAAGAGGGCGGGACCCCTCGAATATTCCGGCAGGCGGCATGTCAAAGCAGGGGGAAAGGGTTGGTCAGATCAAAAAAATTTGTTATCTTTATCGTGGATTCGCTTCAGGGTTTGGTCCTTTAAAATTCGAATCTTATGAGCAATTCGTCCGTACAGCTGAATGAACCCGTCATAAGGATAGTCGCCTTTGAAGTTGCGATACTTGCTATAGCATTTGCTTTCAGCCACTTACTTGTTATACCCCTTTTTTTATTGTTTGACTTTTACCTCCGCGGGTGGGACCTGCAGCGGTATAGTCCCCTTCGTCTGCTGGCAACCCAGATCAACCATTGGCTCCTCGGGAACCGGTTCAAGCCCGTCTATGCCCCCCCGAAAGTCTTCGCCGCGCGGATAGGCGCGATCGTAAGCCTGGCGATCATCATCGCTTATGTCTTCGAGTCCAGCGCCTTGAGCGTGGGATTGGCAGGGCTCATGATATGTGCGGCGCTGCTGGAATCGCTCGCCGGTTTTTGCGCCGGGTGCTACCTCTACGGCTATTACGAAAAGCTACGTCACCGCCTCCACTTTTGAGTCCGGCGCCGCCGCCGTACCTTTGCGCCCATGGGCTACAAAAAGCTGGTACGTTTTGCAGCGATAAAGAATTTTCCCCACGTCCTCGAATACCCGCAGGGCATGCCGGGCAAATGGGCGGACTTTTTCCACAATACTTATCCCACAACCCTCGAGCTGGCCTGTGGCAAAGGTGAATATACCATCGGGCTGGCCCGCTTATACCCGGAGGGCAATTATATTGGCGTGGACATAAAGGGCAACAGGATTTGGGTAGGCGCGAATCAAGCCATTAAAGAAGGGCTGAAAAACGTGGCATTCATTAGAAGCCAAATCGATTTTTTGCCAACCTATTTCGCAAAAGAAGAGGTAAAGGACATCTGGATTACCTTCCCTGACCCACAACTGCGGTCCTCCCGGGCCAAAAAGCGCCTGACGCACCCGCGTTTCCTCCGGCTCTACCGGGAGGTCCTCGCGCCCGGCGGCCAGATCCACCTCAAAACCGATTCGCCCGACCTGTATGCTTTTACCCGGAAGGTGATAGAGCTTTTCGACCTGCCGTTGTTCGAAGCCTCGGACGATATATACAAACAGGAGAAGATAAGCCCGGAGCTGAATATCCGAACCCACTACGAAGGCCTCGACATCGCCCGGTCCAGCCGTGTCCACTACCTCCGTTTCGGGCTGAGCGGATCGCTCCTCGACGACAGCCGTCTGGAGGCGTTAAAGGAAATGCTGTATGAAGGAGGGTGAGGATTTCTACTATAACGAAGACGGATACGTCGTGCTGACCGCCGCCTTTCACCTGAAGCGCGGCGATTGCTGCGGCAATGGGTGCAAACACTGTCCTTACGACTACAAAAACGTGCCCGGGCCCCGGCGCGCGGCGTTGCTTGAAAAACGGGAGAAACAGAACGATTTGCCCCGAAAACCATAAATTGCCCTTCCAAAACAACCGTATGCTTCGTTTCTCCTGGCTGGCCCTTTGTCTGGGTTTGTGCTTCACCGTTACTGCGCAGAATGGACCGGATACGTTAACTGCATTCATACAGGCCAACTACACGAAGATCGAACGGCGCATACCCATGCGGGACGGCGTTACGCTCTTTACCTCGATCTATATCCCCAGGGACTCCTCGGTGGATCACCCGATCCTGATGATGCGGACGCCTTATTCCTGCGCCCCCTATGGCGAAAGCAACTATCCCCGGAGGCTCGGACCCAGCCGGCTCTTTCCCGCCGAACGGTACATCTTCGTGGTCCAGGACGTCCGCGGACGCTATATGAGCCAGGGGCAGTTCCAGGAAATGACGCCCGCCGTCGACAACAAGAAGACCAAAAAGGACGTGGATGAGAGCAGTGACACCTACGATACCATCGACTGGTTGCTGAAAAACATCACCCACAACAACGGTAAGGTGGGCATCTATGGCATTTCGTATCCTGGCTTTTATGCCTCCGCCTCCCTGCCCGACGCCCACCCCGCGCTCAAGGCGGTGTCGCCCCAGGCGCCAGTGACGGACGAGTTCGTGGGCGACGACGCCAACCATCGGGGCGCGTTTTTCCTGATGGATAATTTCGACTTCATGAACGGCTTCGACCATCCGCGGCCGGAACCCTGGACAAAGTATCCACGGATCTTCCAGGTCGAATACAACGATGCCTATGACTTCTTCCTCAAGATGGGGCCCCTTAAAGCCGCGAACGATCTTTACTACAAGAACCAGAGCAAGATCTGGAACGAATACCTCGAACACCCCACCTATGACAGCTATTGGAGGGCGCGGAACATCCGGCCCCACCTTCGCAACGCCAAACCCGCGGTGCTGGTGGTCGGCGGCTGGTTCGACGCGGAGGACCAGTTCGGCGCGCTCAAGACCTTCGAGGCCGTCGACAAGCAGTCTCCCGGCGGAAACATCCACCTGCTGATGGGTCCCTGGACGCATGGCGCCTGGGCCCGCGGCGACTGGACGCACTACGCGGACTATAGCTTTGGCTCCAACACCAGCGCCTTTTTCCAGCAACAGGAGCTGGCCTTTTTCAACTACTACCTCAAGGGCGAAGGCAAATCGGACCTCGACAAGGCAACCGTTTTTGTCACCGGGACAAACGAATGGCAGAAGTATTCCTCCTGGCCCCCCGACGAAAGCGTCGCACAAACCTGGTTCCTGGGCGCCTCCCACACCTTATCCACCGATAAGGTGATGATCCCGACATCTTTCGACACGTATGTGTCCGATCCCGCGAACCCCGTCCCATACGTCAAAGGGGTAAAAGGGAACCGGGACAACAACTATATGGGCGCCGACCAGCGCTTTGCCTCCCTGAGGCCGGACGTGCTGACCTATACCAGCGACGTGCTGTCCAAGGACGTTACGCTGACGGGCGAGATCAACGCCGACCTGTACGTCTCCCTTAGCGGGACCGACGCGGATTTTGTAGTCAAGGTCATCGACGTCCTGCCCGTCGAGCCGGCTGGGGGCCCCGAAGGGGCGGACCGCAGGTCGGCGCCCGCGGCCGAGGAAAAGGCGCTGGGCGGTTACGAGCAGCTCGTCCGCGCGGAGGTGATGCGCGGCAAGTTCCGCAAAAGCTGGGAACACGCCGAAGCCTTCGAGCCGGGAACCGTCACCAAGGTGTCCTTTACCCTGAACTCCGTGGCGCACACCTTCAAGGCCGGGCACCGCATCATGGTGCAGGTACAAAGCAGCTGGTTCCCGCTGGTGGATTTGAATCCCCAGACCTTCGTGGACATCCCGAGGGCGTCGGCCGGCGATTTCAAAAAGGAGACCATCCAAATCTACCACGACACCAAACACCCGTCGTCGGTCACCGTGCGCCGGCTGCCGTAACCGGAACCCCGAGACGAGCCGCCAGCAGAGCTTTCATCCTATCGAGGTCCCCCGGCCCGTAAGCGATGATCCGCCCCGACGGGTCGATCAGCACATAGGTCGGCCGGCCCTCCACCTGGTAGTCCTTCAGTACCTGGCCGTCTCCCTTGAGCGTACTGTAAGACACCCGGTTGCCATCCAGGATCGTCTGCACCTTGCTCAGGTTCTCGGTGACGATCGAGAGCAGGCGGAAGTTCCGTCCCCGGTACGCCGAATCCAGCGCCGTCAGGTGAGGGAAGGCATCGATACACCAACCGCACCAGCTTTCCCAAAAGTCGAGCAACACATAATTGCCCCGGAGATCGCGTAGACGTACCCTACGGCCGTCAAGGGAAGTATAGGTGAAATCCGCCGCCATGGCCCCCTCCAGCGGGGAAGGTTTTGGCGGGCCCGGTTTTACATAGCGAGTCAGCTTGTAGTGCAAACCATCCGGCTCCAGGAGGCTGTCGGCCACCGGCCCGTCGGCCGTAAGACCGGAGATGACGAACCGCTGCGTAAACCGCGTGCCGTTAAAATACCCGGTGACCTCCGACCGGACGATCCTATAGGTATCCTTGTCCATCCAGAGACGCCGGACCGACTGAGCCCCCGACGCGTTGGGCCGCATGGCCGCGGTGATCACCCAGGCGGCCCCCGAATCCGCTACGCTCAGCCCCGCGCAAAAACGCATCAGGTGATCCACCAGCGCGGTGTCCGTCTCCAGGTCGAACAACGGCACCAGCGCCACCCGCGCCTTATAGGCGTTCCCGGAACTGCGCGGGTCGAATTCGGTAACCTCCTTTTCAGCGCTGCGGTATTCATGACAAAGTTTCCCGTTATAAAAGTAATCGAACCCGTCTCCCCGCACGTGCAGGTGGTACCCAAAGATGGTATCCCCCGGCGCCCGTTCCAGCCACTGGGTTCCGCTGATCGCAAAGACCGAGTCCTCCAGACCCGAATCGGTCTGCCGGTAATCGGAATGATAGACGAGGGTGTGCGTCTGCCGGATACGCGCTTCGGCCTCCAGCAGCACCTTTCGCGCAAACAGACTGTCCTGCAATAGACCCGCCAGCAATAGCAGCATATGTTTTTTTAGAAAATTACGTCATCCAAAAACGCCGCGCAGGCCTTTTCGATGGAGCGCCCCCGGTCTTCGGCCGGTGACGGTTCATCTAAAAACGAGCCCGGTTCGTCTAAAAACAGGCGCCACTCCAGGATAAAAACCGGAAATTGAGTTATGTCGAGGCAATGGAAAGAGGCGCTATTCTTCCTGGCGTTTTTCGTCGGGCTACCGGTCACGGTCGTCCTTCAATACGGCAGGGAGCCGGAATTGCGCGGGAATCCGTTTTGGCCCAGCCTTATATATCAATCCATTACCGGGCTGATCGACATAGTCCCTTTTTACCTCTTTTATCGTTGGATAGTGCCCCGGCTGTTGTTCAACAAACGCTATTGGGTCTTTGCGGGGGCGCTGATCCTCTACTACGTCTGCTTTGATATCTATGTTCTCGTCGCGGTCGATTGGCTGGTATCCCGTATGACCTTTCTCCCGGCCCTCGTGATAAAATGGGCTACCCCGGACTGGCATCGCGTGCCGCGGGTATCCGTGTATGGCTTTTTTTCGGACGTCCTTTTCACCACCGGCCTGGCGTACTATATGCGCTCGCGCGGGCAGGAACGCCAGGTACACGAGCTGCAAAAACAGCAGCTGCGTCTCGAGCTCGAGTACCTCAAGGCGCAAATGAACCCCCACTTCCTGTTCAACACCCTCAACAACATCTATTCGCTCGCGCAGGAGCAGTCTGGCCAGACGGCGCCCTTAGTCGCCCGTTTGTCCGAGCTGATGCGGTATGTCCTTTATGACTCGGAGGCGGAAAGGGTGCCCTTGTCCAGCGAAGTAGGCTTCATCAGGAACTACATGGACATCGAAAGCGTCCGCTATCCGGATCGCATCGACGTGCGGTTCGACTGGCAGGGGGAGTCGCAGGGCGTGCAGATCGAGCCCCTGCTGCTCATCCCGTTTGTCGAAAACGCCTTCAAGCATGGCATACGCGAGGAATTGGCCAAGGGCTTCGTGGAGGTCATTTCGCTGTTGTCCGACGGTGAGCTTACGTTCGAAGTCCGCAACAGCAAACCCGCCAACCGGGCGCCCACGACGGGAGGACTGGGTCTTCGCAATGTCCGCAAGCGCCTCGATCTGCTCTATCCGGGTAAACACCGGCTGGTAGTCTCGGACACGCCCGACGGCTTTGCGGTTTCACTCACCCTCCAGCTTACCTGATGCCGCGCTGTCTGATCATAGAAGACGAACCCCTGGCGCAGCTCGTGCTCCAGCGATACATCGGTCGACTCACCGCCTTCGACCTGGCCGGCGTATGCACCACGGCGGTCGAAGCCTTCGAGGCGTTACACCGTGAGAAGATCGACCTGATCTTCCTGGATATCCGCCTCCCGCACATCAACGGCATGGACTTCCTGAAATCGCTCAAGGACCCGCCACTGGTCGTATTCACCACCGCTTATCCCGAGTACGCTGCCCAAAGCTACGACCTCGAAGCGGTGGACTATCTCTTAAAGCCCATCACCGAAGAGCGCTTCCTCCGCTGTGTCGATAAAATCCTGCAACGTACGCCCGATACCCCCCGGCGGGATAACCTCATCCTCAAAGTAGATGGCGCGCTTGTCCGCATAAACCATGAGGATATCCTCTACATCGAGTCGCTCAAGGACTACCTCCGGGTGGTCACACCGGACGACGCCTACATAACCCATATGACCATGAAAGCGCTGGAAGGACTCCTACCCTCCGATGCGTTTGTACGCATACACCGGTCTTACCTGGTCGCGTTGTCCAAGGTCCGCGTACTAGGCGCCTCGGAATTACTAGTGGGGGAAAAAACGCTGCCCATAGGCGAAACCTACCGTCATCGCGTCGCGTCGCTGGGACGACTACTCTAGGGCGGCGCACGTGCTGAGCGTACGCACCGGGAAGTTTACCGAGGCGGCGATAAAGCACTTGGCATGCGCCGCATCGTGCAACCCGTCGACCTTGGCGACCATAGACCGCGTCGCCACCGTCACGGTTGGATGCAACACCACTTCCGTAAACCGTCCGCTGCCCTCTTTGGCCTCTTCCATAAGCCCTTTTGCGTGATCGACGTAGTCGACGACCGACACGCCGGCTTCCGAACACAGATGCAGGAACCAAAGCATATGACAGGAGCTCAACGAAGCCACCAGCAGCTCCTCCGGGTTATACCGGGACGGGTCGCCCCGGAAAGCCGGGTCGGACGAGCCCTGGAGATCGGGTTTTCCCGCCACGTGCTGGGTATAGCTGCGCTCGTAGGCGTTGTAGGCCTCCGTACCCCTGCCGCGGTTTCCCGTCCAGAGGAGGTCGACCTTATACTGGTGGATTTTACTCATGCTGAATAATTTCTGGCGGATCGCCTTCGGCGATCCTAGTAATATTTGCTGACCATAAGGTAAACGATCACCCCGGTAACGGCCACATAAAACCAGAGCGGCCAGGTGATCCTGGCGAGCTTCCGGTGTTTGTCGAAGCGCTCCTGGAAAGCCCGTTGCAGGGTGAACAGGACGAAGGGGATGATAATACCCGATAACACTATATGGGATGTCAATACGAAATAGTACACATAGCGCAACGACCCCGCTGCGGCCTTTTCCGCGGCGTCCAGGTGTCCGTCCTTGTTGAGGTCGCCGTACAGCGTCGATGGGTTGGAGGCGTGATAGATCACATAGGAGACCAGGAAGATCGCGCTCAACGCCACGGCTACCAGGTTAGCGACCTTGTGCGCCTGTCTCTGCCCGTGACGGATAAACCAAAGGCTGGCGAGCAGCAGGATGGCCACGGTAGCGTTCAGGGTCGCATGAAAAAGGGGGAGGACCGACGTATTAAAACCGAAATTCACCTTTACCGAGGGCACCAGGATCAGGAACGCCACGGCCAGGGGGACCGCCACCGAGACGATGATGATCGGGAGGGTCAGATTCTTATTCTTCATTTTGGGGCTTTAATATGTTCGACTTTTCACCCTTGTGCCGCTCCAGGCCCAGCAGGACGATGTCCTTTGCCAGTCGCGCCACGTCCATGGTATCTTCGCCGTTGTAGTAGCCGCGCACGAACCGGTCCTTGTCGAGCAGGATCAACCGGTCTGTGTGGACGAAATTCTGGTGGCCGCTGTCCACCGCCGCCACCTTGAAATCCCGCTCCGCCAGGGTATAGATCGAATCCCGGTTACCCGTCAGCATCCACCAGTTGTTGTGCTGGACCCCGAAGCGGTCCGCGTACTCCTTCAGCACGGGAACCGAATCCCTTACCGGGTCCACCGAAAATGAAACGAACTGGACGAGGGTATCGTTGCTCCGGAAGAGCTCCTGCAGACGCCGCATGTTGCGGGTAAGCGTAGGACAAAAGGAGGGGCAGTGCGTAAAAAAGAAGTCGGCCACCACGATTTTGCGCGGGACATCGCGCAGCGAAACCTCCTTCCCCAATTGGTTGGTGAGCGTAAAGTCGGGGATCACGTGCCATACCGTATCAAAATGGGTTTTCCCATGATCCGTCACCTCCACCACCGTATCCGCGATATAATGTCTGGGCATCGCCACTGCGCTGTCGCTGTAGTGTTTCAACACAAAATAGCAGGCCAGGGGAACAAAAATCACCAGGCACATGATCAACATCGACCGAGGGTTCATCCGAGCGAAATTTCGGCAAAGATACAACGCAAAAGCGGGCCGAAGCCCGCTTCCAGAATATCTTTTAAGGTGTGCCGGCGCCTCCGGCCAGGCCCGCCTATTTCAACGGCTCCGCCTCCGCGGGTTTAGCCACCTCGGTCGGGGCCTTTTCCCTGTCATGGGGCGCATACCGGTTCCTCAGGTTCAGCCAGGAGTCCCCGTCCGCCAGGAAGGCAACGATGAACCAGATAAAGAGCGTCAGCGGCACCAGGATGGTCCGGATCAGGTTTTTGACTTCGTAGTTGAGGTGCATGAATTCGCCGACGATCAACGCCGCCTTAACCAGGGTCATGGACAAAAAGACCAGGGCGTTGACCCACTGGTAACCCGCCGCGAAGTGGTGGCTGACCCGCATACCCCAAAACACCTCGAAGACGGTAATGAGGAGCATCCACCAGAAAACCCTCCATATCTTTTTGGTCGTCATCCCTTCCTCGTGCTCGTGGGGGACATCGTGAGCGTGTGTATTGACTTCAGACATACAATGACTTTTTATTCTGTTAGAGCAAGTAGTAGCAGGTGAATACGAATACCCATACCAGGTCCACGAAGTGCCAGTAGAGACCGACCTTTTCCACCATCTCATAGTGCCCGCGACGATCGTAGGTCCCTTTCAGGATGTTGGTCAGGATGACGCAGTTGATCACCACCCCGCTGAACACGTGGAAACCGTGGAAGCCCGTTACCGTAAAGAAATAATTGGTGAACGCCGTGCTCGCGACCGTACCGTCCCTGTTGGGGAAGGGGTTCCGGCCCCACCAGGCGCCCTCGTGGAAAAGGTGGTTCCATTCCCATGCCTGGCAACCCAAAAAGCAAAGCCCGCCGATGATCGTCAGGAACAGCCATTTGGCGGCGCCGTTCTTGTCCATATGGTGACCCGCGTTCACGGCCAGGACCATCGTAACCGAGCTCATGATCAGGATAAAGGTCATCAGGCTCACGAAGACAAGAGGCGCGCCGCTCTCGATAAACGGAGCGGAGCTGAACACCTTGTTCGGATCGGGCCACGATGAGAGCGAAAAACGGGTAGTCCACAGGGAGATCAGGAAAGCGCCAAACGTAAAGGCATCACTCATCAGGAAGAACCACATCATCAGCTTACCATAGCTTACATTGTAGGGGCTTTTACCTCCACTCCACCATGTTTGCTCATTCGCTACTGCAGCAGTTGCCATGAAATCGGGTTTAAAAGTCTATGAATTATTGAATCAATATAAAAAATACCAAAATATACAGCCACAACAAATCCACGAAATGCCAGTAGGTGCTTACGATCTCAATGGGCACCGCGCTGTAGTTCCGGCTCCGCGCGCTGAAGGCCCGGCCGAACTGGATGGTGAGCGCGATGATACCGCCCAGCACGTGTACGGCGTGCAGCCCGAAAATGATGTAGAGGAAGGAAACCGCTACGTCATTGGTGAACCGCAACCCCTGCCCCCAGAGGCTTTCGAAACCCCTGAACTGGAGGACCACAAAAAGCAGGCCCCCGACAGCCGTGATCGTCAGCAGCGACCGGTAGCGCTGCATCCGGCGTTCCTTGAAGGCCCTCAGGGCCATCTGGATCGTCAGGCTCGTGATCAGCAATACCCCCGTAGAATACCAAAAGATCGTGGGCAGGGTAAATCCCTGCCAGTCCGCCTGGTTGCGCTTCACGATCACCGCGCTCGTCAGACCGGCAAACATCATTACGATGCTGCCTATCGCGAGCCACAAGGTGAACTTGTGTGGGTGCAACCTCTTTCTCTCCGTCGCCATTCCAATAGTACTCATCAGTTTATAACAATATGCACTTTATCGAACAATAACGCCAGAAACACCACCGGCAGGTAGATATAACTGCTGAACATCACCCTCCTGGCCGCCTTGACCGACATCTCCGTGAGCAGCCTGATACACTGCACCAACAGGAAAACGTTGGCCAGCGCCACGACCGCCAGGCTCACCACCCCGCTCATGTGCAACATGTAGGGCAGAATTCCCACCGGGAACTGCGCCAGCGCATAGGTCACCGCCTGTACGGCCGTAAACCGCGTCGGACCCTTCTCCGAAGGCAGCAGCCTGAATCCGGCCCTCGAATAATCCCCGTGCGCCACCCAGGCGATCGCCCAGAAGTGCGGGAACTGCCAGAGGAACTGTATGCCGAAGAGCACCAGCCCGCCCGTCCAGTTGAACAGGGGACCGTTGTCGTAAGCCGCCGCCCAGCCAATCAGACAAGGGAGCGCCCCGGGTACAGCCCCGACCAGGACCGCCGTGGAGTTGACCTTTTTCAGCGGCGTATAGATGAATGCATACAGGAACAAACTGAATGCACCCAGCGCCGCCGCCTGCCAGCTAAAAAAGAACTTCAATATTCCGATACCCAGGACACCCGCCAGGAAGGCAAATACCCAGGCTTCCGATTCGCTCATCCTACCCGCCGCCACCGGCCGGCCGGCCGTACGCTTCATCATGGCGTCGGTGTCTTTCTCCACCACCTGGTTGATGGCATTGGCGCTGCCGGTCACCAGGAGTCCCCCGAGTGAGAGGAGCAGCACCATTTTCCAGTCCAGGGAAACGATGTTTGGCGCCAGCTCGTAGCTTACCACGCTGCTGAACACCACCATGATGCTCAGGGACAGCTTGACAAGCAGCAGGTAATCCTTCACCTTCTGCCTCACCGCATCCACGATGCCCCTCACTCCACTACCTGCTAACGTTTGTGTCAATGCGTGCTTTCGTTTGCTCCCACCGGTTCGGTCTGGGGTATGAAATCCCGGCCGTCCTTACCATAGTCATAAGCCCAACGGTGTACCTCGGGTATTTCACCGGGCCAGTTGCCGTGCCCCGGCCGGATGGGTGTGGTCCATTCCAGCGTTGTGGCTTTCCAGGGGTTCGCCTCCCGTACCTTGCGGCCTTTGAATATGCTGTAGAAGAAGTTGAAAAGGAAGAGTATCTGTACCGCGAAGGTGATCAGGGCCACCACGCTGATGAACTCGTTGAGACCGCTGAAGTTGCGGAAGGATACCCAGTTCTCGTAGTTCATGTACCGGCGGGGCATGCCTGCGAGACCCTCGTAGTGCATCGGCCAGAAGATACAGTAAGCGCCGATGATGGTCGCCCAGAAGTGGATATACCCGAGCGTGTTGTTCAGGTAGCGTCCGAACATCTTGGGATACCAGTGGTAGATACCGGCGAACATCCCGAAGAAGGAGGCCACACCCATCACTATGTGGAAGTGGGCGATCACGAAGTACGTATCGTGGAGGTGGATGTCAAGGGCGGAGTTACCCAGCCAGATACCCGTCAGGCCACCCGAGATAAAGAGGCTTACAAAACCGATCGCGAACATCATCCCCGGGGTGAGGCGGATATTGCCCCGCCAGAGCGTCGTCAGCCAATTGAAGACCTTAATGGCCGACGGGATGGCGATCAGCAACGTGAGCAACACGAAGAACGAGCCCAGGAAGGGGTTCAGACCGGTCACGAACATATGGTGCGCCCACACCAGGAACGCCAGGATGGTGATCGCGAACAGCGAACCCACCATCGCCATGTACCCGAAGATGGGTTTCCGCGAGTTGACGGCGATTATCTCTGACGCCATACCCATGGCAGGGAGCAGGATGATATACACTTCCGGGTGACCCAGGAACCAGAACAAGTGCTGGTAGAGGATGGCGCTGCCACCTTCATTGGGGAGCACGGTCCCGTTGGCCAGGTAAATATCGGACAGGTAGAAGCTCGTACCGGCGTGGCGGTCGAACAACAACAGGATAAAGCCGGAGAACAACACGGGGAAGGACAACACCCCGAGCACGGCGGTAAAGAACAGCGCCCATACGGTCAAGGGCAGCTTGGTCATGCTCATGCCCTTGGTGCGCATGTTGAGGATCGTGGAAATATAGTTCAGACCGGCCAGCAGCTGCGATACGACAAACAGCGCCATCGCGATCAACCAGAGGTCCATGCCTGCTTTCGACCCGTCGGAGGCGCCACCCAGCGCGCTCAGGGGAGGATAAGCGGTCCAGCCACCGCTGGCTGGGCCTGTTTGGACGAACAGGGAGGAGAACATGACCACCGATGCCATGAAGAAGAACCAGTAGGAGAGCATGTTCATGAAGGGGGAGGCCATATCCCGGGCGCCCACCTGCAGGGGGATCAGGAAGTTGGCGAAGGTGCCGCTCAGACCGGCGGTCAACACGAAGAACACCAGCACGGTCCCGTGCATGGTCACCAGCGCGTAGTAGAACTCGGGGTTCAGGTGGCCGCCTTTTGCCCAGTGGCCCAGCAGGGTTTCCAGGAAGGGGAAGCTCTGATCGGGATAGCCGAGCTGAAGACGGAAGATCACCGAGAACAAACCACCCACCACGGCCCAGAACATACCCGTGATCAGGAACTGTTTCCCGATCATCTTGTGGTCCTGGCTGAAAACATATTTCGTGATGAACGTGTCATGGTGTTCATGGAACTCATGGACTTCGTGGTGGTGGGTGCTCACCGCTTGTCCGCTCTGAAGGATGGCTTCGTTACTCATGATATCCGCTTATTTATATATTCTTCTTATGCTTACTTAATGCTTGCTGTTACTCGATGCACCGAGGACGAGTCCTGGGTGGACGGGGGAGGCGTGGGTGTCGCGCCGGGGGCCTTCTCGGGGAAAGCCGCATAATAGTTGGGCTTTTGGGCGTCCAGCCACTTCTTATAGTCATCCTCGCTGTCGACCACGATGATACCGCGCATCCCGAAGTGGCCGGGGCCGCACATCTGGTCGCAGGAGATTTCGTATACGAAGTCGGGGTTCCCCGTCTTTTTCTTCATCTCTTCCGTCGTGAACTGGGGAGTGAACCACATCGTCGTGGGGATTCCCGGAACCGCATCCATCTTCATGCGGAACTGGCTCAGACCCACGTCGTGGATCACGTCGCGGGAGTGGATGATCAGCTTCACGGGGTGGTTCACGGGGATATGCAGCTCCGACGTCTCCACGAGGTCGTCCTGGTTCGCGGGGTCGTCCCACAGCTGGCCCAGAGGGTTGCTCTTGTTCTCGTCGATGTTCTTGAAATAAGTCTTGCCGAATTTGCCGTCATGACCGGGATAGCGATAGATCCAGTTGAATTGTTTGCCGGTGATCTCCACCTCGATGGCGTCCTTGGGCGCTTCCCCGGTCATATGGAACCAGTATTTCAGACCAAACACGACCAGCACCAGCAGGAAAATCGCGGGAACGACTGTCCATAGCACTTCCAGCTTGTTATTGTGGGGGAAATAAAAGGCCTTACGGTTTGGCTTCTCCTGGAAACGAAACACAAACGTAAACAACAGGATCTGCAGGATGACAAAAACCACACCGGTGATAGCCAAGGTGATCCATAGCATCTTGTCGATATCCATCCCTTCCTTGGAAGCGGAGGTCATGGGCAGGAGAGTCTTTTTGTAGAGGAGGTCATTACACCACCACACCCCGATCAGGCCGACCACCAGGAAGGCCAGCATCAGGAAGGCGTTGATCCGGTTGTTTTGCGCGCGGGACTTTTCTTCGCCTTTCAGTACACTCACATACTCGCTAGCCTTGGCGATCTGGAAGACCACCACGAAGACCAGTATAATCGTTGCTATCAGAAGAAATGACATGATCTATCGAAATTATCTTTAGGTATGGTGTATAATGCTTTCTTTGAGGAAAGGCGAGTTCATCGGCACCAGGGAGGCCTTTTCCAGCTGTTTGGCGGTCACGTAGATGACCGTTCCTACGAAGCCGGCCAGGATGCCGAACTCATACCAGCTCATCGACGCGTGGTCCTTCATCGGACCGGGCATCACCATCTGGTAGAAGTCCAGCCAGTGACCGAAGATGATCAGGACGCCCATGAACGTCATCACCGCATAGTTGCGCTTCGAGTCGCGGGTCATCAGGATCAGGATCGGACACACAAAGTTAATGATCAAATTCAGCAAAAAGATCGGCCGGAACGAGCCCCAGAGGCGGATACCGAAATAAGTCGTCTCGTCGGGGATGTTGGCGTACCAGGTCAGCATATATTGCGCGAACCACAGATATGTCCAGAAGATCGAGAACGCAAACATATACTTGCCGAGGTCGTGCAGGTGCTCCTCGTTCGCGAGCTCCAGCTTACCCTGGTTCTTCAGATAGATGAAGAACAAGGCGATAAAGGAAAGTGCTGATACCCATGTGCTTGCAAATGTGTACCACCCGTACATGGTGCTCGACCATTTGGCGTCGATACTCATCAGCCACAACCAGGAGGGAGCGGAGGAGATACCCACAGCGTAAAAGACCACGAAGACCGCGCAGATGGTCACCATCTTCCTGAAGTAGGAACGGTCCCCGAAGGCGCCGTTGTCTTCGGCAATCGATGTTTTACGAAATGCAGTCCTGGTCCACATCCACACCCCCATAAAGAGGATGGAGGAGACGACGAAGAAGGCCTGCCCCTGGAAACCGTGCTTACGGAGCAATTCCTTGTCCGTGCCGGGGGTTTTCCAGGTGTATATGTAGTGGTCCTTTGCGACAAAAATGTAGAGGAAGAAAACAATCGCCAGGATGATCCCGCCCACGTACATGTACCCCGAAATGGCTTCAGGAATACGGCGGACCAGGGTTTGCCATCCGCCCATGGCCAGGGTGTGCGCCACGATAAAAAAGAACGCCGCCACCGAGATCAGGAAAAAGAAGGTGCTGTCCTGGATCAGGCTGGCCCAGAAACGCGTCGTCTCGAAGTGTTGCTCCGGCCCGCTATAGAACGGGTGCAGGAAGATAATCCCCAGCAGGAGGGTCAGCACGCCAATCGCAATCAGCGCCAGGGACCAGGTTTTCAATCGTGCCGGTATGGTGAATTGTTCCTTCATCGTCAAAATACTTTATACGTGATCGTTGATGGCTTTAGATTCTCGATTTCGTCCCCGTGCTGTCCGTCGTCGCCGGTGTGGGCTTGTTGGACGGCAGGGAGGCCGTTTGTTGTGCCTTGATATATTGGATGACCATCCAGCGCTGTTTGCGGGTCAGCTGGGACGCATAGCTTCCCATCATGTTCTTGCCGTAGGTGACGGAATAGAACATCTGGCCTTCCGGCATGCTCATGTACTGGGCGCCGCCGACGAGCTGGGCGGGGTGGGCGGAAAAGGGCCCGCTACCGTCTTTCCACAGGGGGCCGTTGCCATCCAGCTTGGCCCCGTGACAAATGGCGCAGTTGATGTTGAACAGGCGACCGGCCTCCGCCAGGTCCGCGGAGTCGAGCGGCGACAAGGGGTCTTTTACCTGCCTGGAGGCGATGTAGTTCGTCGTGTCGCCGCTGGCGTCCTTGGCATAAGGGAAGGGCAGCTCTTCACCGCGGGCGATGGTGCCCGCGACCGGCATATGGTCGAAGTGAACGCCCTCGTCCGTCAGGTCCTGCGTCGAAGCGTAGGTTTCATACGCCCGGCTATAGGTCATGTCCGGCATGTAGATGCGGCCGGGATTCCGTTGCACGCCACCACAACCGACCAGACCCACCACCAAAGTGCCCGTCAAAACGCTGGAAATTATCTTAGTCATTTTCATCGTTATATAATTTGTTAGACCAGCTCCTCCTTGTATAATACCTGCTCCTTGTCATAGGTACCCCACCACCAGCCGGCTTCGGCGTGCTGGACGTTGATGTCCGCGGCGCCGACCGTGCTCAGGAAAGCCTTGACCTCCTCGGTGTTGGTGTGCTCGGTGCACTCGATCACCATCGTAAACGTATCGTCGGTGGAGCGGGGATTGAAGACGTGCTTCTTGACGCCGGGGGCCAGCGCGCACAACCAGCAAAAGGTGTACACCATACCCACCGCGGCGAACAATACTGTAAGCTCGAAGGTGATGGGTATCATGGCGGGCAACGGGATGTGGGGCTTACCACCGATGTTCATCAGCCAGTCTACGTCGAAGATCCAGCTGATCCCGCACAGCGCGGTCGTGGTCCCGGTGATGCCGTAGATAAAACCGGCCGTGTGCAGCTGCGTTTGTTTCAAACCCAGGGCATGATCCAGACCGTGCACGGGAAAGGGCGTATATACGTCGTGTATCTTGTAACCGGCGGAGCGCACCCGCTTGACGGCGGGGAACAGCACCTCTTCATCGGTGAAATTGCCTACAACGAACTTTTTGATTGCCATAATGCGTTTCGTTTTTATAATTAATGCCCGTGCTCGCTTGGCGCATGTTTGTGAACAAATTCATCGACGCTCTCCTTTTCGATGCCTTCCATACCCCGCTTGAAATTCTCCCCGGAGGTCTTCAGGACGGCCTTGATTTCCGCCACGGCGATAACCGGGAAGTATTTGGCAAACAGGAAATAACAGGTGAAGAACAGCCCTATGGTCCCCATGAAGAACCCGACTTCCCAGATGGTCGGCCGGTAGAAGGTCGACCAGGAGGACGGCAGATAGTCGCGGTACAGGGAGGTCACGATAATCACAAAGCGCTCGAACCACATCCCGATGTTCACCACGACACTCATGATAAAGGTGAACTGGATGTTCCGGCGTAGCTTCGCCGACCAGAACAGCTGGGGAGACACCACGTTACAGGTCATCATCGTCCAGTAGGCCCAAACATAGGGACCGGCGATGCGGTACTTGTAGAAGGCGTCGTATTCGTAGGGGTTACCCGAGTACCAGGCTATGAAGAGCTCGGTCAGGTAGGCACAACCCACGATCGAACCGGTCATCACGATGACCTTGTTCATGGCCTCGATGTGCCCGATGGTGATGTAGTCTTCCAGGCGGAGGACCTTACGCGTGATGATCAGCAGCGTCTGGACCATCGCAAAACCGGAGAAGATGGCCCCCGCGACGAAGTAGGGCGGGAAGATCTGCGTGTGCCAGCCCGGGATGACGGAGGTGGCGAAGTCCATGGATACTATGGTGTGCACCGAAAGCACCAGGGGGGCGGAGAGACCGGCCAGAACCAGGGCCAGGGCTTCAAAACGCTGCCAGTGCTTGGTGGAACCCGACCAGCCGAAGGAGGTCAGGCCGTAGAAGAATTTCCGGAATTTAGTCTTGGCCCGGTCGCGGAGAGTCGCCAGGTCGGGGAGCAGACCCGAGTACCAGAACAACAGCGATACGGTAAAGTACGTGGAGATGGCGAACACGTCCCAGAGCAGCGGGGAGTTGAAGTTCACCCATACAGGCCCGCGGGTATTCGGATAGGGCATTACGAAGAAGGCGATCCAAACGCGACCCATGTGCCAGATCGGGAACTGGCCGGCGCACATGACCGCGAAGATGGTCATGGCTTCCGCCGCGCGGTTCACGCCCGTCCGCCAGCCCTGGCGGAACAGCAGCAGGATCGCGGAGATCAGCGTACCGGCGTGACCGATACCGACCCACCAGACGAAGTTGGTGATGTCCCAGCCCCAACCGATCGTCCGGTTCAGGTTCCACTGGCCGATACCGTAGGTAACGTCCCGGTAGATCGAGTAGACCCCGAAGAGCAGCAGGAGCACCGATATGCCGAAACCGACATACCAGGACTTCAGGGGCTTCACCTCGATAGGCCGGCAGATATCCTCCGACACCTGGTGATAGTCCTTATCACCATCCACTAACGGTTCTCTGAGCGTTGATTCGTACTTTAACAAAGACATTGGGCTCTATTATTTGATTATTGCTCTCTTTTGTTGATCTCTTATGCTTCTTTCTCCATTCCCACCTTGCGTTCGGTGTTCCGCACCTTGGCCAGGTAGTTGACGTTCGGCAACACGTGCAGTTCTTCCAGGGCGTAGTATACGCGGTTCTTGTTTTCCCGTTTGCGGAGGTTGAAAATTTCGCTGGAGGAGTCGTTCGCGTTCCCAAAGACGATGGCGTGGGTGGGGCAGGCCTGGGCGCAGGCGGTCCGTACTTCGCCGTCGCGGAGCGGGCGGCTGTCCTTCTTGGCGTTGAGCTTGCCTTCCTGGAGACGCTGTACGCAGAAGGAGCACTTCTCCATCACGCCGCGACCGCGGACGGTCACGTCGGGGTTGAGGACCATCCGGCTCAGCGGGTCGTTCATGTCGTTGAGGATGGGGTCGATCCAGCCTTCTTCAACCAACGGTTTCTGGTTGTCGGGGAAGCTGTCGGCGCCCAGCCAGTCGTACCAGTTGAAGCGACGGACCTTGAAGGGACAGTTGTTGGCGCAATAACGCGTACCGATACAGCGGTTATACGCCATCTGGTTCAACCCCTCGGTGGAGTGGTTGGTCGCGTTCACCGGGCAGACGTTTTCGCAGGGCGCGTTGTCGCAGTGCTGACACATCATCGGCTGGAAGACCACGTCCGGATTTTCCATGTCGCCGCTGAAGTAGCGATCGATACGGATCCAGTGCATCTCGTGGGCCTTGGCCACCTGGATCTTGCCGACGACGGGCACGTTGTTTTCAACGTTACACGCCACCACGCAGGCCCCGCAACCGATACACGCGCTCAGGTCGACACTCATTCCCCAGGCGATACCGAACCGGTCGTAGACGTCTTCGTCTTTGTACAGCGTCCCGTTCTCCCGGAAGTTGTCACCGTATTCCTCCTCCAATTCCTTGTCCATCTGGCGGAAGATATCGGGGGATTCCCTGAATGTCCCGACCGTAGCCTCCTTGATGACGGACGTACGGCCTTCGTATACATTATGGAGCTGGGTCTGTGCGATTTTATAGGTGTCGCCGGCGGCGGTAACCGAAGCGTCGGTCGCCGCGTAAGTGAAGCCCGTCCCGTCATACCCGACCAGCGGGTATGCGTTCTGACCGATCCCGCCACCAGCCAGGCCGATCTTGGGATCGCGGCCGTAACCCAGCGCGACGCCTATTACGTCCGGGTGAACCCCGGGTATGATGATGGCGGCGAGCTTATAGGTCTTGTCTCCCACCTTTACGCTGACGGTGGGTTTGCCGATTTCCACCTCGTAGTGGTCGCCGGCGTGGATGTTCATCTTGGCGGCGAGGGCCGGGGAAAGGATGGCGTAATTGTCCCAGGTGATGCGGGTCACCGGGTCGGGCATTTCCTGGAGCCAGGGGTTGTTGGCCAGGGCGCCGTCTCCGATGGAGACCTTTTGATAGAGCACCACTTCGACCTGTCCGCCGGCTTTGGCTTGCGCCAGCGCTGACGTGGCCGCGCTTACCGGGCCGCTGTTAAAGGCGGCCGTGCCGATAGCGGGCTCCTGCGCGGGCTCCGAAATACCTGCCTGGAGCGCCAGGTCGAAGGCGTCGATGCCGCCCAGCTTGGCTACCCAATATTCCTTGAAATAATTTTCGTAGTCCTTGTCGTTGCCACTCCACTTCAGCAGGGAGGTAGCAAAGGCGCGGGTCTTGAACAGGGGGGCGATCGTCGGCTGCAGGAACGAAACATAACCGGGTTTCAGTTCGGCGTCACCCCAGCTTTCCAGGTAGTGGTGTACCGGGAGGATGTACTGGCACAGCGTGGCGGTCTCGTCTTCCACCTGGGCGAAGGCCACCGTAAGGGGCACCTTCGCCAGACCCGATTTG
Source organism: Dinghuibacter sp. (assembly GCF_035492835.1). Lineage (NCBI taxonomy): Bacteria > Pseudomonadati > Bacteroidota > Chitinophagia > Chitinophagales > Chitinophagaceae > Dinghuibacter > Dinghuibacter sp. Next base: position 33,250 of record NZ_DATJIY010000267.1, on the reverse strand, counting down.
AACTTGTCCGCCTGGTAATAATTATAGACGGGGTTGGGCCCGAAGATGAAGAGGGCGCCGATGCTGCCGGCGTTCATGTCGTCGACCAGCTTCACCATGTCCGCGTCGATACCCTGGCGATAGTTCAGGGTGCCGGTCCAGTCTATGGTCTTGCCGCCCGCGCCGATCAATTCGTTGATGGCGTGTACGACGATCTGCACATTTTTGTCGTTGCTGCCCGCAACCACCAGGGCGTTGCCACCGGCGGCCTTGAGCTCCTTGGCGGCCTGGACGATGCCATCTTTCAACCTTTGCTCGGTCAGCGCGGGTGCGGATACGGACCCGCCGAGCGCCTGGTAGAGAGCCAGGACGACAGCCCCGGTTTGAGACGGCTTGAAAGTATAACGCTCATCGGCGTTGGCCCCGGTCATGGAGAAGGTCCCTTCGAACTGGAAGTGACGGCTCATGTCCAGGTTGGCGTCGGTGACACGGCGGCCTTCGGCGTATTGACGCGCAAAGGTCGCCGGGCTTACCCAGGTACCCAGGAAGTCGGCGTCGATAGAAACGATCACCTTGGCCTTGTCGAACCGGTAACCCGGGATCGCGCGCTTGCCGTATACGGCCTCGGAGGCCTGGAGCAACCCGCTGTAGGAAACGGCGTCGACCGTAACCTGGCGGGTGGAGGGGAATTTCTTGGTAAAGTCGTCGATCGCTGCCTTGATGGTCGGCGAGGAAATCGTGCTGGTCAGGAGCACGATCGGTTTGGAACCGTTGCCGGCCAGCGCCTGGGCGATCTTTTTGTCGATGGCTTCGAACGTGGGCTCGTTCCCTTTACCCTCTTTGGGGTTCCGGACACGGTTCACGTCGTACAGACTGAGCACGGAGGCCTGCACGCGGGCGTTGGTGACGCCCTTGGTGATCGTGGACTTTTCGTTCCCTTCAATCTTGATGGGGCGGCCGTCGCGGACCTTCGCCAGCACCGGGATCATGTCCCCGTCCTGTACAAAGGTCGTGGCGTAGTAGTTCGCCACACCGGGCACGATGTCCTCGGGCTTATTCAGGAAGGGGATGGACTTGCGGACGGGCATTTCACAGCTGGCCGCCAGCGCCGCGGCTGCGGTGCTGAAGCCCAGGTACTTCAGGAAGTCCCTCCGGGGCGCCTTGGCGTCGAAGAGTCCCTCGTCGGGCGACACGACAGGAAGGCTTTCCTGAAATTCATCCTTTGCCAGTTGATTAAAAGCCTCGGAACCGTCTTTCTGTCCAAAACTTTGCCAGTGCTCTTTCTTTTGCATATGAATTAGTCAAAAGGATTAATAGTGACATTTCTGACATTCGGTACCGCCGATCATTTGGACGGTAACGCTGTCGATCTTCTTATCGTTCATGTCCTTGTGGAAACGCTCGTAGATGCTGTAGAAGCCGTTGTCCTTAAACTGCACTGCAGTGGTGCGGTGACAGTTGACGCACCAGCCCATGCTGAGGGGGGCGAACTGGTGGACTTCATCCATCTTCTGGATTTCGCCGTGACAGGTCTGGCATTGCACCTTACCCGCGTTGGTGTGTTGTGCGTGGCTGAAGAAAACGTGATCCGGAAGGTTATGGATGCGGATCCATTCGATCGGGTGACCCTTCCCGGTGTACTGCCGCGTTTTCGGATCCCAACCGGCGTAAGAGTACAGCTTTTGGATTTCAGACGTGCCGTCTACTTCCGTACCGTCTTCCCGGTACAGCTTGCCTGCCGTACCGCTGTATTCGTTGATGTTCATGTGGCAGTTCATGCACACGTTTACGGAGGGTATGTTGGCGTGCTTGCCCGTGGTCGCGAAGCTATGGCAATATAAACAGCTTATCTGGTTGACGCCGGCGTGCACCTTGTGTGAGTAGAAGATCGGCTGCTCCGGTTGATAGCCCTGCTGACGACCCAGGCCGATCGCGCCTTGCACCAGGTAGTAGCCGCCGATCATAAAGAGGATGACGACCACCAGCGCGATGTACGCCTTGTTCCGGTAGAAGGGAACCGGTTCGCCGCGGCGAACGCCTTCTTTATCGTCGGACAGTTTGCGGAGGTTGCTGTTGACCTGGAGGAGGATCAGGGCGACGACCGCCAGGACCAGCGTCATGATGCCAAAGAGGAGGGAGTTGTTGGAGCCGCCGCCTTCATTTGTCGAAGTCGCCGCGGCGCCGCCGGCCGGCGTGTTCGATTTTCCGGCCTCGGATTTGATATAAGCAAGGATATCGTCGATGTCCTTATCCGAGAAACTCGAAAAGACGTTCATCGATATATTGCTGTACTGTTTGAAAAGGTTTACCGCGTACGGATACCCTTCGGCCAGCACCTGCTTGTTGTTCCGGATCCAGTTGTGCAACATCTTCTTGTCCGGCCAGCGATCCTCGACACCTGCCAGGGCGGGCCCCGTTACCACCTTGTTCACGGCATGGCAGGAACTGCAGTTTGAAAGGAACAAAGCCTTCCCCTTGGAGGCGTCCTGTGCGTGGACTTTGCCGACCAAAAAGAGACCACCAATCAGTAAAGCTGCGAGAGATTTTTTCAGGATAGTACGATCTTGGAACATAAGCGCTTGAATCGTAAAGAATTTGGAATATTTCCGATACGCTGTGCAAAATTAGGGGACGATGTTGACAAACTATTCACATATTTTAAAAAAAATTTATTCAGTATTGACGCGGGTTTCAGCGTTTTTTGGGGCTTTACATAATGAAATAATCGCATCCAACAAATTGCATTTTCCGACGTTTCTGTGACGAATGAACAACCGTTTTATGACGGTTTCCCGACGCTGGCGTGACCGTCAAATGACATAAAAATGACAATTGCCCGTCTCCTACGTCGCCTTTTTTGAGCCGCCAGCATTTTCCCTAGCTTTGCCGCCCATGACCTCCCCCATCCGCCTCGCGCTTTTTGCCTCCGGCTCGGGCACCAACGCCCAAAAAATCATCGAACGCTTCCGTTCACACCCCCGGATCACCGTCGACCTCGTCGTTTGCAATAAACCCGGCGCGGGCGTTTTGGCTATCGCTGCCGCCGCCGGCATCGAGACCCTCCTCATCGACCGCGAACGCTTCTTCCGCGGCGACGCCTACCTCCCCGAGCTCCGCGCCCGGGGTATCGACTGGATCATACTGGCCGGCTTCCTCTGGAAGGTACCCTCCGCCCTGATCGCCGGCTATCCCGCGCACATCCTCAATATCCACCCCGCCCTGCTCCCGAAATACGGCGGTAAGGGCATGTACGGTCACTTTGTCCACGAAGCCGTCGTCGCCGCCCGGGAACCGCAAAGCGGTATCACCATCCACCTGGTCGACGAGCAGTATGACCATGGGGCGCACGTTTTCCAGGCGACCTGCGACTTGTCTCCTTCCGAGACACCCGAGACCCTGGCGGTCAAGATCCAGGCCCTCGAGCACCGTTATTTCCCCGAAGTCATCGAGTGGACGGTGTTGGCGTAGTCATTAATATATAATGGAGTGTACTAGTACGACATCAGCTGCGCCACGCACTCCTCCAGTCGGGCCTTCGCCAGGAACTGTTGTTCGAGTCCGATCCGGAACGGCACCGGCGTGTCCAGGGAGCCGCACCGCATGACCGGCGCGTCCAGCAGCGAAAAGCAGTGCTCCGCGATCCAGGCGGCGACCTCGGCGCCGACCCCGCCGGTGAGGGTGGCTTCGTGGAGGACGAGGACCTTTCCCGTGCGGGAGACGGACGCGCGGATGGCGTCATGGTCCAGTGGAAGGAGCGTCCGGAGGTCCAGCAGGTCGATGGAGACGCCCGGGTGCGCTTGTATGTAATCGAGCGCCCAATGGACGCCGGCGCCATAGGTAATGATGCTGAGGTCCGAGCCGGCCGCCACCTGTCGGGCCTGGCCGATGGGTATGGAAAAATAAGCCTCCGGCAGCTCGCCGCTGACGCTGCGGTAAAGAGCCTTATGCTCGAAGAAAAGGACCGGATTGGGATCATTGATGGCTGCGATCAGCAACCCCTTTGCATCCGCCGGGGTTGAGGGAAAGACCACCTTGAGGCCCGGCACGTGGGTGAACCACGCCTCGGTGCTTTGGGAATGAAAAGGACCCGCCCCGACACCGCCGCCCGTCGGTAGCCGTACCACCACGTCGGCGGGCTGTCCCCAGCGGTAGTGGATCTTTGCGAGGTTGTTGACGATTTGGTTGAAGCCGCACGTGACAAAGTCGGCGAACTGCATTTCCACCATCGACTTGAAGCCTTCGAGGCTAAGGCCCAGCGCAGCTCCCAGGATGGCGCTCTCGCAAAGCGGCGTATTCCGGACTCGCGCCCGCCCAAAAGCCCCGACCAGGCCCTCGGTAATCTTGAAGGCGCCTCCGTATTCCGCGATGTCCTGGCCCATCAGGACCAGCCGCGGGTGCACCTCCATCGACTGGCGGAGGCCTTCGGAGATACCGTCGATAAAGCGCTTCTGCCGGCTCGCGCCTCCCGGCGCGGCTTGTGTGGGCGGCGCAACGTGTGAGGACGGCGCGCCAGGCGCATCCGCGGCCAGGTCTGGCGCTGCCGGGGCGTACACATCCGCGAGCTCCTCCCCGGCGGACGCCACGCGCCCCTCCCCCGAACCCGCCACCCGCAACTCATCCTCGATATACCCGCGGATTTCCCCGCGGATGCGTTCTACCGCGGCTCCGTCGAGCACACCGGAGGAAACCAGGTATTGCTCGAAAGACCCCACCGGGTCCTTCGCCGCCCACTCCTCGAACAAGGCCGGCGGCACGTACCTGGTGCCGCTGGCCTCTTCGTGACCCCGCATCCGGAAGGTCATACACTCCACGAGGTAGGGCTTTTTCTCCCGGATACAATAGTCGCGGACGCCGCGGAGGGTATCCAGTACCGTTAGGATGTTGTTCCCATCGATGGTGACGCCCTCCATCCCATAGCCAAGGGCGCGGTCCGCCAGCCGGGCGCAGCGGTACTGCTCCTGTACCGGGGTGCTCAGGCCGTAGCCGTTGTTCTCCACGACAAAGATGACCGGCAGGTCCCACACGGCCGCGACATTCAGGGCCTCGTGGAAGTCGCCTTCGCTGGTGCCCCCGTCCCCGCAAAAAGCCAGGGAGACCTTTCCTTCGCCAGAAAGGACGTGCGCCAGCGCCGTGCCATCTGCCACCGCCATCTGGGGACCGAGGTGGGAGATCATACCGCAGATATGGTGCGCTCGGCTGCCGAAGTGAAAACTCCTTTCCCGGCCCTGGCTATACCCATCGGGCTGACCTTCCCATTGGCGGAATAATTTCGAAAGGGGCATCTGTCGGGTTGTGAAAACCCCGAGGTTCCGGTGAAGCGGCATGATCCACTCGTCCGCATTCAGCGCCAGGGTTGCGCCCACGGCGATGGCCTCCTGTCCGATCCCGCTAAACCACTTGCTGATCTTGCCCTGGCGCAGCAATATGAGCATCTTCTCCTCGATCATCCGGGGCAACACCAGCGCGCGGTAAATCCCGACGAGAGCCTCGTCCGACAAATCTTTTCGATCAAAATGCATACGCGTCAAATTTTATCGGGGCCGCCCGCCGGGCGTGGCGGCGCTACTCAGATTTATGCTCCTGCTGTTTCTCCAGCCCGTCGAAGAAAGACAGGATAACGGAAAGCAATATACTGAAGACCAGGGCCCACCAGAAATTATTGACCTTGAACCCGTGCACGAAGTAAGCATCGAGCAGGATGATTCCGGCATTGATTACGAACAGGAACAACCCGAAGGTCACCAGGGTAGCGGGAAGGGTGAGGAAAATAAGGATGGGACGGATAAAAGCATTCAACACGGCCAGGACCAGGGCCACTACGATGGCGGTCCAGTAGGTATCGATATGGACTCCCGGGAGCAGGCGCGCCAACCCGAGAATCACGGCCGCCGTGAAGAATATCTTGAGAATGAACTTCACCATGCGGTGAATGTAGCAATAAACATGCTAATCGCCAAAGGATCAGCGCGCCGCGGCGCCCGTGGGCGCGATCACGCCACGCCCGGCGCAAGGCGCAAAGCGGCCCACGGGGCAGATGGTCACACGACTATCAACTCGTAAAACCGCTCCGGCACCAGATACTTCTTTGCCAGCTCCTGCAGCTCCTCCCCCGTGATGGTTTTGATTAGCCGCACCGAATTATAGAAATACTCCTCCCCCAGCCCGTGCAGGATGAGGTTCTTCCATCGGCCGATGATGTGAAAGGGACCGTCCAGGTCGCCCAGCAGCGTCCCGATCATATAATTCCTGACGAGGCTGAGCTCATCGGCGTCAACGGGTTCGTTACGGAGGCGCTCCATTTCAAAATAGATTTCGCGGACGGCGGCCTCGCCGACGTCCCTGCCGGCCTCGGTGGAGATCATCCAGGCGCCCAGGCGCGTATAGGCCTGCAGGAAGCTGTGGATGCCATAGGTATACCCCTTCTCCTCCCTAATATTGCTCATCAGCCGGGAACCGAAGTACCCGCCAAAGATGGTGTTCAGCACCTGTACTTTGGGGAAGTCGGGGTGCTTCTTGTCCGGGAACGGGCTGGCGATCCGGATGGCGCCCTGCATACCGGCCGGATCGTTTATGACCCGCGAAACGCGCTCGGTCGCGGCGTGCACCTCGTACGAAGGCGCCTGCAGCGCGGCGCCTGACACCAGCAAATCGCCAAATGCTCCGGCCAGCAAACCTTCCAGGTCGGACGGAATGCGTCCCGCCACAAATATGCGGCACCGCCCGCGGAGGTAGTGCCGTTCGTAAAAAGAAACGAGCTGTTCCCGCGTCAAAGCCTCATAAGCCTCCCGGCTGCTGAACTTACCATAAGGATGGTCCGCGCCAAAGAGGGATACATCGATCAGCCGGCCGGCGATGAATTCCGGCTTTTTCAGGTTAACCGCCAGCCGCTGGAGCATGTTCTGGCGATAGGTATCGATTTCTTCCTGGGGAAACGTGGATTCGGTCAGCAGGTCCCGGAGGATGGGCAGCAGTTCGGGGAGGTGTTTGGTCATCGAGTGCAGCACCAGGCTGCTTGTCTCGTTATAGCAATTCCGGTTCAGGTACGCCCCGTAGTATTCCAGCTGTTCGTTTATGTCAAAAGCGGTCCGGGTGCGGGTTCCATTCTTCAGGAGGAAGTTGGTGGACGCAGCCACCATGTTCTTATCCTCGAAAGCGTTCCCGGCGTCGAACACCATTTCCACCTGGATCACCTCCTGCGGGCCGGCGTCCACCGCATAGACCTCTATGCCATTGGGCAGCCGGAAGAATTGGTAGGGCTTTAGGGTCAGGGGATAATCGACGGCGTCTTTCAGCGCGGGCGCTTGTTGTCTATTGAGCATGGTAGTAAAGAGTATTGCTGTTCTCCGGGGTAAACACCGCACGCGCCTCTTCCAGGAGGGCCCCGGCGGGGACTTTCCGGTATTTATCGAGCTCCTGGTTCATCAACGAGGCATCCCCGAGCAACTCGTAAAAAGCCAGGCTGGCAGCCCGGTTGGTGATCGACATGTCCTCGAAGGCGATCATGCTTTCGGTCTTGTGCTTGACCTTTTCGAGCTCCCGCCCTTCGACGAGCGACCCGCGGACGGAAGAAAGCACCTCTTCGACGGCGGCCTCCGCCGCTTCCAGGGAAACGCCTTTGACGACCTTACCCTCGATAGTCACCAACCCGGGGTCGATGGTCCCGAAGTGATAGCATTCGATATTGCTGAATAATTTCTTCTCCTTGACCAGCGCCTGGTAGAGCCTGGATGAAGCGCCACCGCCCAGGACTTCGGTCAACAGGTCCATCGCATGGTACCGGGAACTCGAACGGCCGGACATATGCCACGTTTTATAAAACGCATCCAACGGTACGGCGGCCGTCACCGAAGACCGCCGGGCGGAAGTCTGCAATGGCTCCTGCGGAATATCGCGCACATACGGCTTCCCCGATGCAATCGGCCCGAACCATTTTTCGCCCAGCCGCTGAACCTCCGCCGTGGTGACGTTTCCTGCTACGACCAGGACCGCGTTCACCGGCAGGTAGTGCTCGAAAAAGAAGCCGCGCACGTCCTGGAGGGTCGCGTTTTCGATATGACTGAGCTCCTTCCCGATGGTCATCCACCGGTAGGGGTGCACCTTGTAGGACATCTCGCGGAGCTTCATCCAGGCGTCCCCGTAAGGCTTGTTCAGGTAGTGCTCCTTGAACTCCTCGGACACGACTTTACGTTGGACCTCCAGGCTGTCCGGGCTGAAAGCCAGGCTGAGCATACGGTCGCTTTCCAGCCAGAAAGCAGTTTCCAGGTTTTCCGCCGGGAGCTGGAGGTAATAATTGGTCAGGTCGTTGGTGGTATAGGCGTTGTTTTCGCCACCCGCGCGTTGCAGGGGCTCGTCATAGTCCGGGATGTTTACCGATCCCCCGAACATCAGGTGTTCGAAAAGGTGGGCAAAACCCGTTTTGCCCGGATTTTCATCCCGGGCGCCCACGTCATAAAGGACGTTGACCACGGCCATGGGGGTGGACGCGTCTTCGTGCACCAGCACGCGGAGCCCGTTTGACAAGACCAGGCGGTTAAATCGGATCATAGTCCGCAAAGGTAGCCATTTCAGGAGATCTTCTTGATCTTTAGCGAGATCAGTTGGGGCTGCCCGTTTCGGAAGATAATCAGTTTCACCCGGTCCCCGGCGTTTTGGAGGATATTCTTGTATTGCTGGATGTTGTGGGAAAAATTATTGTCCACCGCGAACAGCTCATCCCCCGGTTGTATCCCCGCCTTTTCGGCCGGCGAATTCTTTTGTACGTCGGTGATCATAATCCGGCCCTGGATAAAATAGATGCTCATACCCGTATAGGAGTAGTCGAAGGCATCCTTGTAGTGGTCGTTGGGGTTAAGGTTGATTTCCCGGAAAGGGTAGTTGATGACCAGGTTGAACCGCCGCAGGATGTCGTCGCCGATCAGACCGCCGCGGTCAGGGTATCCGGTCACGTTGTACTCGTCGTCCAGGATATAGGTGGGCACCATCCGGAAAACATACGGGCCGACGTGCAGCGCCTTGACGACGGTCAGCGACATCAGGGCCTTTCCCCCCAAACCCTCTGCTTCTGTCAGGACGGGCCGGTGACGGCGGGATAAGATGGCGCTGTCCTTTATAAAGGCCCGGGAAAGCAGGAAACAGAGCCCCGCGCCGGTGTCGAAATAGAACCGGCTTTCGCAGCGGTGGTCGTCCCGGAGCGTCAGGGTCGCTATCGGGAGCGTGGTAAAATCCGGTCGCATCGTCCAGCTGTTGTGGGGATAGCGGAACCGCCCCGGGCTGTACACCTCCATGTAGAGGCTGTCGCTGTTGATGGAGAGGATGAACTGCCGAAGGAAACTGTACCCGATGATACCGTCGATCTGTACGCCGTAGACCTCCGTCAGGATTTCGTAGTCGTTGGTGTGAAAGTCCAGGTTTTCCACGGTCAGACCCGGCAGGTGGAGCGCCTGGTGATACAGGTAACGGACCGGCTTTATACCCGCGATACCCTTCACCGTTTTATCCGAAAGCTCGGGTATGAGGTGATGCCGGGCGGCCGTGGCGGAGTCCATCGAGATACCCCCGCTCCCGGTGTCCATGATGAAGTTGAGGGTATCGGGAAAGTCGTCCACGGTCGCGCGGACCACCATGATGCCCCCGCTGAACTGCTGAAACGGAAAACGCGTGATAAACTTAGCCGGTGGGAAATCGTCGTTGTAGCGATTTTGGGCCACGGACGGATTAACCACAAGGATGGACAGTAGTGAGCAAAGACAATAAAGCAAAAGCCTTGGCGACATAGCGTTTAAAAGTTACATATTTTTTAACGCTTGCCAAAGGATTATTTCGCGGATGACGCATTAGCTTCAACGGTTGGCCCGAAGAACGTACCTTTACCCAGTAATTTTCATTGTATGCAAACAGCCGAACTGTACCGGAAAGCTCTCGATGGAGGTTTCCTGAGCATCGAGGAAGGCGAGTACCTCTTTCACCATTCCCCGCTCACCGAGCTAATGTCCGTGGCGGATACAATGCGCCGTGAGCGCGTCCCTTCGGGGAAGGTCACCTGGATCATCGACCGCAACATGAATACGACCAACGTATGCATCGCGAATTGCAAGTTCTGTAACTTTTACCGCATACCCGGTCACGCCGACGCCTACATCACCGATATAGAAACCTACAAGCGCAAGATCGAGGAAACCTTCCGTTACGGGGGCGAACAGCTGCTGCTGCAGGGCGGCCACCACCCGGACCTGGGGCTGGCCTACTACACCGGTTTGTTCCGCGAGCTCAAAAAGCTCTTCCCCCGCTTGAAGCTCCATACCCTCGGCCCCCCCGAAGTGGCCCACATCTCCAAACTGGAAAAGATGCACCCCGCCGATGTATTGAAGGCGCTGATCGAAGCCGGGATGGACAGCATGCCCGGTCCCGGGGCGGAAATTCTGGTGGACAGGGTCCGCCGGTTGATTTCAAAGGGAAAGTGCGGCTCCCAGGAATGGCTCGACATCATGCACGAGGCCCACAAGCTGGGATTGACGACTACCGCCACGATGATGTTCGGGCACGTGGAGACGGTACGGGAGCGTTTCGAGCACCTCGTACGGATACGGGAGGTACAGGCCCGGAAACCCGAGGGCGCGAAGGGCTTCGTTGCCTTCATCCCCTGGACCTTCCAGGACGTGGATACCCTCCTGGCCAGGATCAGGGGTGTACACAACCTGACCACGGCGGAGGAGTACATCCGGATGATCGCGCTCAGCCGTATCATGCTCCCCAACATCAACAACATACAGGCCAGCTGGCTGACGGTCGGCAAGGCCACGGCCCAGCTCTGTCTCCACGCCGGCGCCAACGACTTCGGCAGCATCATGATCGAGGAAAACGTGGTCAGCGCTGCGGGTGCGCCGCACCGTTTTACAGCCAAAGGCATACAGGCGGCGATACGGGAGGCGGGTTTCGAACCCCAGCTCAGGACCCAACAGTATGAATTCCGACCCATGCCGGAGTTCATGGAAGAGCAGGTCATAAACTATTAAGATGTCATTCCTTACCGCAGAATGGAGGTACCTCGCCATGGCGAACTACGTCGTAGACCCCGGGTTACTCACGCCATTCCTGCCGGCTGGAACCGAGCTCGATTATTGGGAGGGGCTCACGTACGTCAGCCTAGTTGGTTTTCTTTTCATCAACACCCGTCTGCGGGGGATGCGGGTGCCCTATCACTCCAACTTCGAAGAGGTCAACCTGCGGATGTACGTGCGGCACGGTGAGAAGAGGGGGGTCGTTTTCATCAGCGAGATCGTCCCACTGCCCACACTGGCCTTCGTCGCCAACCAGGCTTATCAGGAGCACTACCGGAGTATGCCCATGCGCCACGACATACACCGGACCGAGGAGGCGCTCACGGTACAATATGAATGGAAGAACGGCGGCTGGAACTCGTTCTGCGTGGTGACGGACCCGGAGCCCCGCGACCAGGATGCGGCGGGGCTCAACGCCTTTATAACCGAGCATTATTTTGGATACACCCGGATGAATGCCTACAAAACCGGCGAGTATCCGGTCGAACATCCCGTGTGGAAAACCTACCCCGTACAAAGTTTTGAGATAAAGGTGGACTTCGGCGGTTTATACGGCGCCCCCTTTGCCTTCCTGGAGGGACGCAAGCCGGACTCGATCCTACTGGCCGAGGGCTCCCCCATCAGCGTGGGGGCTAAGCGGGTGATAAAAAATCCCTGAACCAGTACCCGGAATCCTTGATCGTGCGGAGCTGGGTCGCGTGGTCCAGGTAGACCAGCCCAAAACGCGCCTTGTAGCCCTCCGACCACTCGAAGTTGTCCGTGAGCGTCCAGACGAAATACCCGGTTACGTTCACGCCTTCCTCCCTCACCTTTTGTACGGCGCGCAGATACTCCTTGAAAAAGGCGATCCTTTCCTCGTCTCTTACCCGCCCCCCGACTACGGCGTCCTTGAACGCCGCCCCATTTTCGGTCACCATGATTTCCTTTACGGCTCCATACTTCCAGAAGCGCCGCAGGATGTTCGCCAGACCATCCCCATTGATCTCCCAACCCATCGCCGTGCGGGGGACCCGCCGGTAATAAGGCTTTACCTCGGAGGCCTGCACCATTGGTATTAGCCGGTTGAAGCGGACTACCACCGGGAAATAGTTCTGGAGCCCGATATAGTCGAACTGGAAGGGCATGCGCTCGGTATACTTCCAGGACTTGTTGTACAACTCCAACCGCTCGATCAGGCGGAACGATTCCGAGGGGTAACCCTTTCCCAGCGCGGGTTCTACAAACAGACGGTTGAGCAGGATATCCACCCGGGCGGCGGCTTGTACGTCTTCCGTCCGGTTAGTATACGGGACCACCTCGGAGCATGAAAAGGTCGTGCCTATCCGGGCGTTGGGCACCAGGTCGCGAAGGATGCGACCACCCTGCGACTGCGCCAGGACGGCGTTGTGGACGGCGGGAAAAAAATTATCCAGCCCGGTGAGCCCGGGCGCGTGCCGTCCCAGCATATATCCCAGCGCTGTAAATGCCGCCGGCTCATTGAGCACGATCCAGTTCTTCACCTTGTCGCCGAATTCCTCCGCGCAAAGCGTTACAAAACGCGGGAACCAGCGCATCATCTTGAAGCTGGTCCACCCGCCCTCCTTTTGCAACGCGAGCGGGAGGTCCCAGTGATAAATGGTCACGAACGGTTCCAGCCCCAGCCGGAGACATTCGTCGATGACGTCGTGGTAATAACGCAACCCGTCCTTGTTGGGCCGGCCGCTCCCGTCGGGCAAGACCCTGGACCAGGAGATCGAGAACCGGAAGCTGTTGAATCCAAGGGCCTTGGTGAGCAACAGGTCCTCTTTGTAGCGGTGGTAGAAGTCACACGCTACGAAGGGCTTTCCGCCTCCGCGGATGGTGCCTTGCCGGCGCGCATAGGCGTCCCAGATAGACAAACCGCGTCCGCCCTCGTTATAGGCGCCTTCGTTCTGCGCGGCCGCGATAGCCACCCCCCAGGCAAAGTCCTTTCCAAATGATTTTACGGTGAGGGGTTTCAGCGGTTCATTCGCCATCCCGCAAAGCTGCGTAATGGCGCGGCCGTTGGGCAAATAGCGGCATTAAGATTTGGTTATTTCTGCGGGGTCTCTCACAGCTTGGCCATCATACACAGATTGCTCATGGTGGGAGACGCGCTCCCTCCCTTGGGTTCGACGGTGACCGCGAACATTTGCGCATTGGAGACGTCTTTTTGAAACCCGAAGCCCAGCGTATTGTTCTTATAATCGAATACGCCGGCGTCCACGGGTTTGCCGTCATACAGCGCCCAAAGCTGGTATTGCTGGTCGGGGCTGAGGTTCGGCAAGTGGGCGTCGGCCAGCATAAGCTTCCGGGTATTGGGATTCCAATAGAGGAGTATGTAGCTGTCCTGGGCGGTGATCTTGTTCCCGGGCATAGCGGTCAGCTCTACCCGGCGGGTGAGGATATTCCGCATGACCGTGGCTTGCTCCTGCATCCAATGGTAATGGTCTTCCATCCGGCCTTTGTCGAGCTTCATCTGTTGCTCGTCGGCGCGTAGTGCGGTGATTTCATCCGAAAGGTTGGCGTCCCGCATCGACAGCCATATCGACGTGCCGGCGGTCGCGATCAGTAGAGCGACTACCGCGGCTACGGCCAGCCGGCTGAAGCGCTTCATCGGCGCTACCTTCCCCTGGCGGGAGGAATCGGTTTCATGGATTTTGCCAAAAATATGGCCCAGCTGCCCGTCTTTTTCGCGGTCCGTCATATTGAACTCGATCGGGCTCAGGAAGTCCAGCATAGCCCGCTCGATCTTTTCGATCTCCACGGCTATTTCCGGATACTCCTGGGCAGACGCAGCCACATCCCCCATCTCCCTGTCGGAGAGGGTACCGGCTACATACAGCTCCAGTTTTCCTGACGATATGAGTTCTTGTACGTTCATTGCATTGTCATAAATACTGGTAACGCTTCCTCAACTCGATGATCGCATTTCGCAGACGGGTCTTCACCGTACCGACCGGGATGTTGAGGATTTCCGCGGCTTCCGCATGGGAATAACCGAGCATGTACACCACGTCCACCACCTCCCGGTGGTTGGGCTCCAGGACTTCCAGCATCTTTCGGACGCCGATCAATTCCGGGGTGGGTTGCACGCTTCTCGTGTTCCCCGATTCCGGGGACGCGTCGAGGGATTGGTTCTTGCTTTGATTTTTGAAGTCCTTGGACCTCGTCCGATCGATCGCAACGTTACGACAGATGTTCATCATCCAGGTAAACAGCGTGCCCTTCGTGGCGTCATAGCTGTCTATATTATACCAGATCTTCACCATGGCGTCCTGCAAAATGTCTTTTGCAAGCTCGGTGTCGTCACGGATTATCTGTTTGATGATTGATATAAAGGCATTTGAATAATTCCGGTAGAGCGTGGCAAAAGCCTGTTCATCCCGGGCTTTAAGCCGGGACATTAACTCTTGCTGAAAGGTCAACGCTGTTTCCAAGCAATTATTAGCGCGGAGTTTAGATTGCGGATTAGCAATATTATTTACGAAATTAAAACTCTGTCGGATTTTTCCCCGTTTTCACAAAAAAAGTGTATAAAAATATTTTTGGATACAAAATATTTTATATATTGTCCTCGATATCCGATTAATACCCTACAAAATCCAATGACAATGAAAACGAATGCCCATGCCGCTCCTGCGCAAATGACCACATCCAGAGTTATCAAGATTGTCTGGAAGAAGTTTCTCGAGCAATTCGAATCCCCCTCTACACGTAACTACCGCAGACTGAAAGAGTTCCTGGGGTGAAATCATATTTTCCCCAGTAGACTGTTTTCAGCAGTGCCCACCTGGGCAAAAGGAAAACTGTGCATGGCGTCTTCCATCATTTTGAGGATCTCGCCGGTGCACAGGTTTCCTATGCTGCCTACATGCGTATGGGAGACCTTTCCCTCCCACGCAAAACGCCCCGATTCTATATCCATGCCCACCTGTCTATAGGCATCCCGGAACGGCACGCCCTCCAGCACCAGCCGGTTCACGACCTCCACACTGAACACATATTTGTATTTCTCGTCCTGGAGGATATCTTTCCGGATGGAGACGTTACGCAGCATCAGCTGAGCCATCCGCAGACAGTCCGTCAGCGTCGCAAAAGCGGGGAACAGGTGTTCCTTCAGCAGCTGCAGGTCCCTGTGATACCCCGAGGGAAGGTTCGTCGTCATCATCATGACCTCGTTCGGGAGCGCTTTGATACGGTTGCAGTGCGAGCGGATCAGCTCGAAAACGTCCGGGTTCTTTTTGTGCGGCATGATGCTCGAGCCCGTCGTCAGTTCGGCAGGAAAACTAATGAAATCGAAGTTCTGGTTGAGATACAGGCAGGCATCCATCGCCAGCCGGCCCACCGTTTCGGCCACACCAGCCAGCGCCATGGCAACGAGGCGTTCCGTTTTGCCACGGCCCATCTGTGCGTAGACCACGTTATAGTTGAGGTCGCCGAATCCCAGCAGGCGCGTCGTTTGAGCGCGGTCGATGGGGAAAGACGACCCGTATCCCGCGGCGGAGCCCAACGGGTTTTTGTTCACCACCGTATAGGCTGCGCGGAGCTGGATCATATCGTCCACCAGGCTTTCGGCATACGCCCCGAACCAGAGCCCGAACGACGACGGCATGGCCAGTTGCAGGTGGGTATATCCGGGAAAAAGATACTCCTTGTAGGCTTCGCTTTTCTCCTGCAGCAAATCGAAAAATGTCTTTACCTCCGCCGCCAGTTTCCCCAATTCCGCCCGGAGGAAGAGCTTCAGATCGACCAGGACCTGGTCGTTCCGGCTCCGCGCGCTATGGATCTTCTTGCCGGTGTCGCCCAGCATCCGCGTCAGCATCAGCTCCACCTGGGAATGGATGTCTTCGACGCCGTCCTCGAGCGCAAAACCCGGGTCGCTGACCAGCGCGTGTATCTCCCGCAGCTTCCCGACCAGGACGTCCACTTCCTCCGCCTCCAGCAACCCTACGCTACCCAGCATGGTGACATGCGCTATCGATCCCAGGACGTCGTACGGCGCCAGAAGCAGGTCGAGCTCCCGGTCCTTGCCTACCGTAAAGGTTTCCACCTCTTTGAGGGAGACTTTATCTTTTTGCCAGAGTTTTTCCATAGTCTTATTTTAAGATAACGCGGTCGAGCATCGCGATATAGCCCGCAATGCCCTCCCGTATTTCTTCCAGGTAAATGAACTCATCCGCCGTGTGGCTCCGCGCGCTATCGCCGGGTCCGCACTTCAGCGCCGGGAACGGCATCAGCGCCTTATCCGAGCTCGTGGGCGACCCGTACGGCAATCGTCCCAGTGACACGCCTGCGACCACCAGCGGGTGCCGGTCGTCGATCCGCGTGGCCCGCATCCGCATCGAGCGGGGCCGGACCTCCGCGAGTACCCCGGCCCGTATGATCTCCAACACTTCTTCGTGGGTATACGCATCGGTGACGCGCACGTCCACGGTGTACCGGCAGACGGCGGGTACGACGTTATGGGCCTTATTCTCGGTTTCGATAACGGTCACGCTCATCTTGACGGGCCCCAGCCAGGGGGATTCCTTTTCGAACTTGTATTTCCGGAACCAGGAAATATCGTCCATGGCCTTATAGAGTGCGCTGTCACCCTCTTCCCGGGCCGCGTGCCCCGCCCGGCCCAGGGAGGTGCAATCCAGCACCATCAGACCCTTTTCCGCCACCGCCAGGTTCATCTTCGTGGGTTCGCCGACAATGCCCGCCTCGATGGGCGGCAATACCGGCAGGAGCGCCTCGATGCCATTGAGACCCGATATCTCTTCTTCCGCGCTCAAAGCCAGGACCAGGTTATGCGTCAGGTCCCGGCGCTCGTTATAGTGCAAAAACGTCCCGGCCAGCGACACCAGGCATCCGCCCGCGTCGTTGCTCCCCAGCCCGTACAGCCGGCCATCGGCGATCACGGGTTCGAAGGGATCGCGGGTATACTGGGGATTGGGCTTTACGGTATCGTGGTGCGAATTGAGCAATATGCTGGGCTTTGCGGGGTCGAAGTGCCGGTTGTGCGCCCAGACGTTGTTCAGGTGACGATGCGGCTCGACGCCCCTCTCCCGTAAAAACGCTTCCAGGAGGTCGGCGGTTCCGGCTTCCTCCCGGCTCAGGGACGGCGTCCGGATAAGGGACTGCAGCAGGGCCACGCAATCTTCATACAATTGGTGCATACGCTAAGATACGATCAATGTTCCCGAAACTTTGTCCGTCACGTTCCGGGTAAGCTCGGACGCGTCCCCGATCAGTACCTCCCTAACGCCCGCGTCAATGGCGGCAAAAGCGTTGTCGATCTTTGGGATGATGCCATCCGCCAGCCGGCCTTCCGCCAGGAGACGGGCGTGGATCTCCCGGTTGATCAGGGGAATGACCGAGTCCTCCCGGTGCAGGTCCTCGAGCACGCCCTTTTTCTCGAAACAATACATAAGCCGGACCTGGTATGTGGCCGACAAGGCCACCGCCAGGTTCGAGGCGATGGTGTCAGCGTTGGTATTGAGTATGTGACCCTGTCCGTCGTGGGTGAGCGGCGCCATGACAGGCGCCAGCCCCGCCTCCAGGAGGGCGCGCAGGAAGTGGCCATTGACGTTGTCGACGTCGCCGACCCAACCATAGTCGATGGTTTTTACCGGGCGTTTATGGGCCGCGATGACATTCCCGTCGGCGCCCGTCAGCCCCATCGCGTTGCAACCCCTGGCCTGCAAGGCGGCCACGAGCTGCTTGTTCACCAGGCCGCCATACACCATCGTCACCAGGTCGATGGTTGCGTCGTCGGTTATGCGGCGGCCATCCACGTATCTGGATTCGATTCCCAGCTGGTCTCCCAACCGCGTGGCGATCTTGCCTCCTCCGTGGATCAGTATCCTGTGCCCGGGAACTGCCGCAAAGTCGTCCAGGAATCTATCCAGGGCGTCGGGGTGGTCGAGGACGTTGCCCCCGATCTTTATGACGAATAATTTTTCCATTGCCTTGTGTGTCTTTGAGCCCTGGGTCCCCGGGTAGCTACCCGCGGGTTTTTAAAATATCGGCCAGCACAGCCTGCGCCGCCCACACACGGTTACCCGCTTCCCGGGTGACCAGGCTGTGGGGGCCATCCAGCACCTCGTCGCTCAGCTCCACATTCCTGCGCACGGGCAGACAGTGCATCACCCGGGCGTTGTTGGTCAGTTTCAATTTGTCCTCCGTGAGCATCCAGTCCGGGTCGTTGCTGTATATCTTACCATAGTCGTTGAAGGTGCTCCAGTTCTTTACGTAAACGAAATCCGCGTCTTTCAGCGCCGCGTCCTGGTCATGGGTGATCGTGGCGCCCTGGGTGAATTCCTCGGACAACTCATAGTCTTCCGGGTGCGTGATCACAAAATCCGATTCACCCCAGGCGTTCACCCACTGGGCGAACGAATTGGCCACACACTGCGGCAGCGGCTTGACATGCGGCGCCCAAGTCAGGACGATCTTCGGGCGGCGCTTTTGGGTAAAGGACTCTTTTATGGTGATAAGGTCGGTCAGGCTTTGGAGCGGGTGTAGGGTGGCGCTCTCCAGGCTCACGACGGGTACCCCGGCATGCTGTACGAATTGCTTGATGTACAGCTCGCTATAATCATCGTCCCGGTTTTTCAGGCTGGGGAAGGTGCGGATGCACAACACGTCGAAGTACTGACCCAGCACCGGCGCCGCGTCCTTGACGTGCTCCACGGTGGAGCCGCTCATAATCGCGCCTTCCTCGAATTCCAGGGCCCAGCCCTCCTTGTCCACGTTAAAAACGATGGGCTCCATACCCAGGTTCCGGGCGGCCACCTGTGTGCTCAGCCGGGTCCGCAGGCTGGGGTTCAGGAACAGCAACCCGATGCGCTTCCCGGCGCCCAGGGCCTGATCCTTCAGGGGGTTGGCCTTGTAAGCCAGGGCGCTTCCCATGAGCCCGTCGATGTCGGTCACGTCGTGCACCGAAAGAAAATTTTGCATCCCAGGTGTTTTATGCTTTTGCTGAAAATTCGGTTTGAAGGGCTTCCAGGAACCGGTCGGCGTCCGCCTTTTCCAGGTTAAGGGCCGGCAGCAGCCGGATGACGTAGGGTTTTGCCTCCCCGGTAAAGATCCGGTGTTTTGCCAGCAGGTTCTTCCGAAGGTCCTTCCACTCTTCCCCGAACTCCAGCCCGATCATCAGCCCCTTGCCCCGGACTTCTTTTATCTGCGGGAATTTCCGAAGCTCCGTCATCCAATACTCACCGAGACCCGCCGCGTGCTCCATCAACCTGTCCTTCGCCATGACCTCCAAAACGGCGCTCGCCGCCGCGCAGGCCAGGTGATTCCCCCCGAAGGTCGTCCCCAGCATCCCGTACTTCGGGTGAAGTTTGGGCGCGATCGAAATCCCCGCCACCGGAAACCCGTTCCCCATACCCTTGGCCATGGAATAGATGTCCGCGCTCACGCCGCTGTGGTCGTGGGAGTAGAATTTCCCCGTCCGGCCATACCCGCATTGCACCGAATCC
The DNA here is from genome assembly GCF_035492835.1 of Dinghuibacter sp. Lineage (NCBI taxonomy): Bacteria > Pseudomonadati > Bacteroidota > Chitinophagia > Chitinophagales > Chitinophagaceae > Dinghuibacter > Dinghuibacter sp. The sequence goes on along the minus strand of NZ_DATJIY010000267.1, from coordinate 13,746 downwards.
GCGACAAAAATGGCGTCGTATTGATCGCATAGCCGGCGGATGGCCTGTAGGAAAGGCTCGCTCGCCACATTGATTCCGCCCACGCCCTGTATGCCTTCGATGATGACCGAAGAAACCTTGTCTCCTTCCCTGGCAAAAAAGTCTTCCAGCGCCTCGACGTCGTTAAAGGGCAAAAAGGTCACGTCCGCCGTGGCGTTCACCGGAGCCACGATGGCCGGGTTGTCCGTTGCCGCCACCGCCAGCGAGGTCCGGCCATGGAATGATTTGCGGAAAGCGACCACCTTTTTGCGGCCGTTGTGGAAAGACGCCAGCTTGAGCGCGTTCTCGTTGGCCTCCGCTCCGCTATTGCAGAGGAACAGCTGGTAGTCCTCCCGACCGGAAACCTTGCCGAGCAGGTTCGCCAGCTCCACCTGGCCGGGGATCTTCACCGAATTGGAATAAAAACCCACCTTGTTCAACTGGCTGGTCAGCCGTTCTACGTAGTGCGGATGGGTGTGCCCAATGGAAATCACGGCGTGTCCGCCGTACAGGTCCAGGTATTCCTGGCCTTTGTCGTCATAGACCCGGGAACCCCGGGCCGAGGTAATCGTTATATCGTTGAGTGGGTATACGTCAAAGAGTTGCATCGCTAAAGGTTTTATGGCGCTGCGCGCCTGATTTGTCATCGCGCCGCGGGCGTTGCGCGCCTCGTGTCACGCCGTTTTGGCGCCTGCGCTTTAGAAGCTCCCGGCCTTCAGATCGAGACCGGCTTTTTCATCCAGCGCAAACATCAGATTCATGTTCTGTACCGCCTGCCCCACGGCCCCCTTGAGCAGGTTATCGATGGCCGAGTGCACCACCAGCTTATCCCCCGCCTGTTCCAGCTGCAGCACGCACTTGTTGGTCTGCACGATCTGTTTCAGGTCGATGGGTTCGGAACTGAGGTGGGTAAAGGGGTGGCCCTGGTAGTATCGTCGGTACAGCTCCTGGATGTCCTTTAGCGGCGCGGCGCACGTCACCGTGCTGCTCACGAAAATGCCACGGGTGAAATTGCCCCGCCAGGGCACGAAGTGGACCGGCGGGTCGACCAGCGGGTTGAGCGCCTTGAGCGTCTGGCGAACTTCCTTTAAGTGCTGGTGGGTCAGCGTCTTGTACGCCGAAATGTTATCCGCCCGCCAGGTAAAATGGGTCGTGGGTTGCAGCGACTGACCCGCCCCCGTGGAACCGGTGATCCCGGTGGTATAGGCCTCTGCCAGCCAGCCCTCCTTGGCGAGGGGCAGCAAACCCAGCTGTATGGCCGTGGCAAAACAACCCGGGTTGGCGACGTGCATCGCTTTTTTTATGTCGTCCCTGTTCCATTCCGGCAGACCATATACGATCGGCGCGCCGTTCAGCTGGGGCCGTTTGCCGTTTTCGTCCAGACGGAAGTCCTGGCTTAGGTCAATGATCCTCACGCTTGGGCTGGGGTGCGTCGCCTCCAGGAATTTCCTGGATTCTCCATGCCCCATACACAGGAACATCACGTCGACGTCGGTGGGCAGGGTATCCGTAAAGGTCAGATCGGTATCGCCCAGCAGGTCGGTATGCACCTTGTACAACGGCTGCCCGGCGTTGCTCCGGCTGTGGATGCCCGCGAGCGTTACCCCCGGATGCCGGAGCAGTACCCGGATGAGCTCGCCGCCGGTGTAGCCCGCGCCGCCGATGATGCCGACCCGGATGGGGCTACTCATGTGACCCTCCTTTGGCGGCGTCGCCTCCGGCGCTTTCGCCATTCACAAGGCTCCAAATCACCGTTTGGTTGCCGAAAATCTTCGAGAACCCGCGCACATCCTCCCCGGTCCACCCATTATTCATTTCCCCATACTTGCCAAACCGGCTGTTCATCAGGTCGTGACTGGATTCGATCCCCGTCACCTGGAAGTGATAGGGCTTCATCTGCACATAGACCGATCCGCTGACCTTGTCCTGGGTACTGGTGAAGAAGGCTTCGATATCGCGCATCACCGGGTCCAGGATCTGACCCTCGTGGAGCCAGTTGCCATAGAAAAGGGCGAGCTGGTCCTTCCAGTTCAGCTGCCACTTGGTAAGCACGTGTTTTTCCAGGGCGTGGTGGGCCTTCAGGATGATCACGGGCGCGGCGGCTTCGAAGCCTACCCTGCCCTTGATCCCGATGATCGTATCGCCCACGTGTATATCGCGTCCGATACCGTAAGGACCGGCCAGCGTCTGTAAGTATTGGATGGCTTCGGTCGGGTGGCCGAAGGTCTTGTCGTTGATGCCGGTGAGCTCGCCCTTGTCAAAGGTCAGCTTGACTTCCTCTTCGCCGGTCCTGGATACCTGGGTGGGCCAGGCCGATTCAGGCAGGAAGCCGCGGGAGTTCAGGGTTTCCTTCCCACCTACGCTCGTCCCCCAGAGGCCCTTGTTGATCGAGTATTTGGCCTTTTCGGTATTGATTTCCACACCCTTTGTTTTCAGGTATTCGATCTCTTCCTCCCGGCTCAACCGCAGGTCGCGGATCGGGGTTATGATTTCGATACCTGGTATCATGATGTGAAAAATCATGTCGAACCGGACCTGGTCGTTACCCGCGCCCGTGCTGCCATGGGCAACCGCAACGGCACCGACCTTACGGACGTGCTCCGCGATGGCTATCGCCTGACTGAGGCGCTCTGCGCTGACGCTGAGGGGATAGGTATTGTTCTTGAGCACATTCCCATAGATGAGGTAGCGGAGGATGCGGTCATAGTAACCCTTTACCGCGTCCACCGTGGTATGGCTCTTCGCTCCCAGACGGTAGGCATGCTCCTCGATGTGTTTGAGCTCTTCGGGGGAGAATCCGCCCGTATTCACGGTAACGGTATGCACTTCGAAACCCCTGTCGTCTTTTAGGTATTTTACACAATAGGTCGTGTCCAAGCCACCGCTGAAACCAAGAACGATTTTTTGCATGTCGGAAGTCGATTAAAAAAAGAGATGAAAGAATTTTTTTACGCCCGTGGCACTCGCGCCCTGCTCATCTTTGTGACCCCGCAGGAGGGCGTATTTTTTGAAACGCAGCCAGCGTTCGTAGAGCTTCAGGTGGTCGCGGATCTCGTGCATGCGGCGGCGGCGGGCGAAGTGTTCCTGGTGCGGCACGGGACCACCCACGTGTTTGTGGTGCTCGGCCGCTTCTTCCGGCGTGGGCGCCGTGGCTTCCGCCGCCTTCTCCTTCTCCCACGCGGGGTCGTACAACATCCCCGTACACAAACAGTTCTTCCTGTCCTTCGCCATCAGGATGTCGTAGTTCACGCAGCTTTGGCAGCCCTTCCAGAAGTCGTTGTCGTCCGTGAGCTCTGAGTACGTCACGGGCTTGTAACCCAGCTCCGAATTGATCTTCATCACCGCTAGCCCCGTCGTCAGACCGAAGATCTTGGCGTTGGGATATTTATGCCGCGACAGCTCGAATACTTTCTGTTTGATGCGGGTAGCCACCCCCGATCCCCGGAAGGTCGGACTGACTACCAGCCCGGAGTTGGCCACGAATTCACCATGTCCCCAGGCCTCGATGTAGCAGAATCCTACCCAATCACCGGCCGGGGTCAGCGCGATCACCGCCTTGCCCTCATCCATCTTCGTCCGGATATACTCCGGCGAACGCTTGGCTATACCCGTGCCCCGGGCCTTGGCCGAGGACTCCATTTCATTCGTGATGGTCTCTGCGTAGTGACCGTCGCCACTTTCCGCAATACGAACAATAATTTCGTGATTTTCCAATTCCAGTTATGAATTAAAAGATCCAATAAAATCGTGGTTGATAATGCTGCGGGCGCCTTGCAAAGCACCCGGAAACTTCGGCATCGCCGTGACCGGCGGGTCTGCCTATCAGATCCTAGGTCGTCGGATCAGGTACGAGCAATACATACCCAAATACGACACCGTACCCATCTGTCTCCGATGGTAGGCCTGGTAATATGTATGTGTCTGGTACTGTTCCAACCCTTTAGCGGTTTTGAGGGACCAAAGTTATATCCTTTTTGAAAAAAATGTGTATAAAATTTTTACCGGCTGGCCATCTTAACAATTCCCTCACCTCTCCGCCCAGCTTCGCCATCCGGCCGCCCTTTGCCGCCCCCGTTTGCAGCCCTGGGTGCAGGCGTCGAGGTGTTGGGTGGGATGCCTCTTTTACCCTGTTTTGCGAAACTTTTCGCAAAACAGGGTAAAAGAGGCATCCCACCCCACAGCCGGAGGCCGGCAACCCAAACGTCAACGCGGGTCGGAGCAGGGCGCCAGGTGCAGAAGGGGCAGCTGAAGGCAATGCAAGGGAGGGGGAGGTGGTATGGCAGCGTCCTGGAAAGTTGGATTGATTATCAGGATATTGTGGGGGCGGCTCAACTACAAAAGGGGAAAACCACCCAGTACTGAAAAAAAAATAGTAGTTGGTATTGCATAATACTAAATTATACCATAGCTTTGTATCAGTGAATGAGAACCCGGGTTGCGGGGAGCCGTTCAGGAAGCCCACCGGCGGGCGCCAAAATGAGAAGCCGCGGTGACGAGGCACGAAAAAAGAAAATGAGAAACCAACCTAGAATAGAGAGACAACCGGGAAAACAAAATCTATTCTAAAACATGAAGTGCTATGAACATTGAAAACACGCAGAGCCAGATGAGGAAGGGGGTGCTCGAGTTCTGCATTCTCTCCATCATCAGGCACGGGGAGGCTTACCCGTCTGATATTATCGAGAAGATGAAATCGGCGAACCTGCACATCCTGGAAGGGACACTGTATCCGCTACTGACGAGGCTCAAGAACGCGGACCTGCTCAGCTACAGATGGGTTGAAAGCAATTCCGGCCCCCCCCGGAAATACTTTAACCTGACGGACAAAGGGTTAACCTTCTATAAGGAACTCGAGGACACCTGGAACGAGCTGGCCGGGGCCGTCAAAGCGCTTACAGAACTGCCGACAAACGGAACACCTGTATAAAATAAAAATCTGACAAACACACTCAATAGAACGTCATGAAAAAAGTGATCAATATAAACTTTCAGGGCCGGGTCATACCGATCGAAGAGTCTGCTTTCGAGACGCTGAAGCAGTATATCGATAGCCTGAGACGCTATTTTGCCGCGGAGGAAGGACGGGAAGAGATTATCAACGATATACAGGACCGGATCGGCGAGCTCTTTAACGATTGCCTCAAGACAGGCGCCACCTGTGTGACGGATGGCGACCTGGAAAAGATCATCAATAATATGGGTCGCCCCGAAGACTTCGAAGCTGCTGAAAATTCCTTTGCGGAGCAGGTCGGCGGCGGCCAAACCGGCGGGGCTTTTGGCGGCGGCGCGTCCGGCGGCTCATACAGCCGTTCGAACGCGTCGGGCGGCGGTTCGACCGATAAAGGCGACAACCGGGACAGCCGCGCATTTGGGTATGAGCCACGTGGGCGTCTGTACCGCAACGACGCGGACAAGGTCCTGGGTGGTGTCTGCAGCGGTTTGGCCAATTACCTAAAGATCGATCCGGCCATCGTGCGTATCCTATTCGTACTGATGGTGTTCGGTAGCTTCGGGGCAGCGGTGCTGGTGTACTTTATCCTGTGGATCGTGCTGCCCACGCAAAGCCTGGAAACGAACGTTAAAAAACGGCTTTTTCGCAACCCCGACGACCGCCTCCTGGGTGGGGTCTGCGGGGGGATCGCGGCCTACCTCAATATTGAGGTCTGGATACCCAGGCTGATTTTCGCGGCGCCGTTTATCCTAGGCATCGTCGGCTGGATCGCGCGCGGGATCTTTTACATGTTCACCGACTACCACGGATATTTTACGGTGGGAACGGGTTTTGGCGGTACGCTGACCGTAATATATATCATCCTTTGGGCTGTGGTCCCCGAAGCCCGGAGCGCCAGTGAAAAGCTGGAAATGCGCGGGGCGAAGATCGACCTGGAAAGCATCAAGGCAACCGTACAGGAAGAGATCCAGTCGCTCAAGGACAAAGCGGTAAAAGCCGGCGGTGAAATGAGCCAGCGGGCCCAGGCCTTCGGAGAAGAACTCAAGTCGGGCGGCTCGCGTTTTGCCAAGGAAGCGGGACCGGCCGCCCGCCGGACGGGTTCCGGCGCCGCCAGGGCCATCGGGATGTTGTTCAAGATTATTTTCCTCGGCATCACGGCCCTGATAGCCTTCTGCGTCCTGATGGTGCTGCTGGCCGTGCTCTTTGCGACGATCGGGGCCCACAACCTCGCCGACCTTTTCGTGGTGGGTTTCTGGCCGCACTTTTTCCTATGGTCCACGCTGGCCCTGTTTATCGGGATACCGGCCATCGCCATCGTCCACTGGTTTATCCGGATGATGGTAGGACGCAAGAGCCAGAACAGCTATCTCCGATATATCTTCGCCACGTTATGGATACTGGGTCTGGTCAGTGCCATCTGCCTGGCGGCGACCATCTTCAACACCTACCGGGAGCAAAACGACTATACCGATAAGCCGGCTATCACCCAGCCTTCCAACAACCGGATCGTCGTCCGGGTTAAGAACGAGAGCTACCGCTACCGCGGCTGGTGGTGGGGCATCCACCTGGACAACGTTATGGAAAACGACTTCGACAATAACCTGCACGTGTTCAATGTCCGGATGAACGTCACCCAAAGTCCCGACGCGGACTACCACGTCGAAGTCCTGAAACAAAGCTTTGGGACCGACCCGAACGCCGCCGCCGACAACGCCCAGCGCATCCAATATACCTTTACCCAGGATGACAGCGTGCTATATCTGTCCAGGACGCTCGAGCTACAGCCTAATGACCACTTTCATGGTCAGGCGGTACGGGTAAACGTCCTGGTACCCATCGGCAAGCACATCTACCTGGACCAGAGCGCAGACCGGCTGGAAGGACACAACTGGAGGGTCTTCAAGAACAAATGGGATAACAACCGCTGGGATGAAGACGACGACGGCAACGACCTGGAACTGGAAATGGACTATGTCATGACCAAGGACGGGCTCGTACTGGCGGATGAAAAGCCCGAGCACCGCGAACGCAAGGAAAAGACCGAAAAGTCGGAACAACCCGAGCAACCCGAAAAACCGGAGGCACCCGACCGCGGGGACGCACCGGATACTGCGAAAAGCCATGATCATCAATATCGCTACCACGAACAACCCGCTAAACACAAAGCCGACTCGACCGACAATTCGGTGAGCGCGGTTTTGTCCCCGGGATACCGTATTAGCTGTACCCTTTAGTATTAGTAGTAGATCGAGGAATGCGAGCGGGCCACATTGGGGCCCGCTTATTTTTTGGGCCCGAGTACGAATCTTGTACATTTGCGGCCAAACCACCAAAGAGTACATGAAGAATACCCCCTTTCACGCCCAGCACATTGCGCTGGGAGCAAAAATGGCGCCCTTTGCGGGCTACAACATGCCGATCTCCTATAGCGGCATCAACGAGGAGCACCAGGCCGTCCGGACAAATGCGGGGGTGTTCGATGTGAGCCATATGGGCGAATTCATCGTCAAAGGGGAGGGCGCCCTCGATCTGATCCAGCGGGTTACCTCCAACGACGCCGCCAAGCTGGTAGCGGGTCAGGCACAGTACAGCTGTATGCCGAACGGGGAAGGGGGAATCGTGGACGACCTGCTGATCTATTGCCTGGAGCCCGGGAAGACCTATATGATCGTCGTAAACGCCGCAAATATCGAAAAGGACTGGAACTGGATCGTTGCCCGCAACACCGGCGGCGCAACCCTCCAGGACATATCCGACCGCACGGCCCTGTTGGCGATCCAGGGGCCGAACGCCACCAAGATCCTGCAGACCCTGACGGACGTGGATATCCTCAACCTCAAGTACTATACCTTCGTCAAGGGTACCTTTGCGGGGGTGGACAACGTTTTGATGAGCGCCACGGGGTATACCGGAGCCGGCGGACTGGAGATCTATTTCGAGGCCACCGAAGAGAACGCCCGGAAAATATGGGACGCGATCTTTGCAGCCGGATCCGCCGCCAGCGGTATCAAACCCGTAGGCCTCGGCGCCCGCGACACCCTCCGCCTGGAAATGGGCTACTGTCTCTACGGGAACGACATCGACGACACGACTTCCCCACTGGAAGCCGGCCTGGGCTGGATCACCAAATTCACCAAGGACTTTACGTCGCGCCCGTTCCTCGAACGCCAGAAGGCTGAAGGCGTAAAACGTAAGCTGGTTGGCTTCGAGATGGTCGACAAAGGCATCCCCCGCCACGACTACGTCATCGCCGACGCCGCCGGAAACCCCATCGGCCGCGTGACCTCTGGCACCCAGTCCCCCTCCCTCGGAAAGGCCATCGGCCTTGGCTACGTAGATGTTGCCCACGCGGCCCTCGACTCCAAGATTAAGATTATCGTTCGGGACAAGCTCCTTGAAGCAAAAGTAGTACGCGTCCCGTTCTCATAAACCCGATAGCCTGGAGGGCGGAGCGTGCTGACTGTTTTTTCCCCGTTTTTGCGGCCCCCGCAACCCGGGGAAAAAACAGTCAGCACGCTCCGCCCTCCAAAGGCGGGGCACATTTTTTGATGACAAGGGCGAAACCCGATTCCTTATGTCAACCCTCCATGTGACCTCTTGTATCCACGCACCCGTGGAAAGGATCTTTGACCTTTCCAGGAGTACCAGCTTGCATAAGGCGGTATTGCGAAAATACAAGAAGGGCGCCCTGGAAACAGGCGCGGACAGCCTGTTGAAACAAGACGATAAGGTCGGATTCAAGCTACAGTTCCTGGGCAGGACCCGGGAGCTGGTTACGAGGATCGAAAACCTGGAGTTCCCAAAGCAATTTGTCAGTACCTTGGTGCGGGGACCCTTCAAGACCCTGACGCACGAACAGCATTTCAAACCCATCGATAACGGGACGCTGCTGATAGACGTCCTGGAGTACGAGCCCGCGTTTGGTTCCATGGGTAAATTGGCGGACAGGGCCATGATCCGGTCTTTTTTAAAAAAATACCTGGACGCCAAGAACCGGCTGATCCAACAGTACGCGGAGGGCGAAAAGTGGAAGGTGATCCTCCCGGAAAAAACAAAAAATAAATGAAACCCAGTCTTTATACGTCTCTTTCCCCCGCGCTTTTACCCCTATATGATGTCAGTTCGAGTATCGTCGTTATCATCGACGTGCTGAGGGCCACTTCCACGATCGCCACCGCCCTGTACAACGGCGCCCGGTGCGTGATACCCGTGGACAGCGTGGCCAAGTGCATCGAAATCGGGCGGCAGATCGACGGAATAACGGCCGGTGAAAGGGATGGGCATATCGCCGAGGGACTGGAACACGGTAACTCCCCCTTTGAATACCCCCGGGAGTTCGTTGCGGGTAAGACATTGGTCCTGACCACAACCAACGGCACCAAGCTTTTGCACATGGCCCTGGAGAAGGGCGCCCAGCAGATCGTCACGGGGGCGTTCTCTAACCTGGACGCGGTTTGCGACTATTTGACCAGAAAAGCCCAACCCGTGGTCCTGGGTTGTTCGGCCTGGAAAGACCGGGTCAATATAGAAGATACCTTGATGGCAGGGGCCATCATCAACCGCATAGGTTCCGCCTTCGACATCAACTGCGACTCTTCCAAAATGGCCGAAACCCTGTACAAGGACGCCAAAAAGGATTTGTATGGGTTTATGGAAAAGAAACGGGCCTCCCATTTCATACGGCTGAGCGGGTATGGTCTCCAGGAAGATATTCGTTACTGCCTGACATCCAACGCGGCAAACGTCCTCCCAGTCTATTCGGAAGGAAAGTTAACGAGTGATTTAACAATTTAGTGAAGCCGGGGCCCGCGGTTTTTGACTGCCGTTTCAGGGATTTTGCTTTACTTTTGTGAATTGCCCTTTTCTGAATGGCCCTTCCTTATTTGATCAAATACGTGTATACCAATGGGACCGATGAAGTGATCCGTCGGGGGAAAAAAATCCACGCCATTGGCTTTGTTGAACTGGTGGAACATGATGAGCTCTCCGGATCGGTCGTTTTCCGCGTGAAGGATGATGCTTATAGCACTTTCTACAAGGTTTATATCCAAAAATACCGGGATCCCAAGACGATGAACCTCCGGTGCGGGTGTCCCTATAACCTGGGGGATATCTGCAGACACGAGTCCGCCGCCCTCTTCCAGCTTCAGGAAATGTTGGACAAGAACCTGCTGGGCGACCAGGAGGTCCTCTATAACCAGCGCCATACGGTCGTAAAGATGAAATTTATCGACCTGAAAACGATCCGGTTGCTGACGTCGCCGGCGATGTTCAACCTGTCCGAGGAGATCCTGCGGCACAACCTCGCCAACATCATCAGCGCCAGGGACGAGAGGGTCGAGGCGCGGTTGGAGGTGGATGGGGAGGTCTATCCCCTGGTCATCCAAAAGAACGAGGAACGCAATTTCGATACCTCTTGTACCTGCGACGAAACGGCGCATTCGCTTTGCAGACACAAGACAGCCCTGCTGCTCCAGCTCCTCAATGCATTCGGGCCGCACTACTTCGACACCATCCGGAACTGGGACAAGGAAAAAAACAAGCTCCTCCAGGCCTACGGCTACACCCTGGACGACGACCTGAAGGGGAAGTTCGAGTTCACGTACAACGAAGGCAAACCCTTCCTGAGGGTGCTGGATCCTACCATAAAAAAGATCAACGTCACCCCGGCGCCCGTCAAACCGGTCAAGCTGGTGGAAACCGTGCCCGAAGAAGTCGCCGCCGAAGTGGTGGAGGAGATCGCCGGGCTGCGGCTGGGGATCGTGATCAACGCCAACGCCGGTTCTTACCCCGGTTTTTCCATCGATGTCGTCAAGGGCGAAGCCGATGAGACGGGGGAACGCTTTGTGGACAAGGTAGAACGTGTCGACCTGGGGAAGTTTGTCAATACCGAAGCCTTTTCCGAGGATGACAAGCAGCTGGTACAGTTGCTGAGGCGCTTCCAGTCTTCCGAGCTGAACAAGTTCCTCAACCGGAACTCCCCTTTTAGCGGGATCTGGGAGAACATCGTCCATACCGAAGGCGACAGCCTCCCGGAGGAAACCAAGGCGCTGATGCTGGACTATCTTTTTCCCAAGTGGAAAAAACTGGCCCAGGACCAGCAGGGTAGCCCGTTTGTATTTTATCTCCCGGAAAATAAGTCGTTCAAAACCGAAAACCTCGAGCCCGTCCGGCTTTCGACCATGACCATCGTCCCCACGTTTGCCATCGGCCACGGTGAGGAGGGATGGATCGTTCGCTGCCAGGTCCGGGTGTCCGACGAGCAACTGGAGGTGGGAGAAAACGAGTGGGGCCATGCTTCCCTTTTCCTCCGTGACGGCGTATTTTATAACTGGGAGCGGCAGGACGACATCCTGTTGGGCGAGTTCTATATGGAGCACGGCAAAAAGGTCATCCCCAACGAGGACTGGCCGTCCCTGCTTCAGCAATACATCCTGCCCCTGACGCGGCAATACCGGGTGAATTTTGCGCCCGGGCTGGTCCGTGAAATCAAGGATGTCGTACCCGAAATCCGGGTTCAGCTCCAGGAAAAAGGGGAGTACCTCGTTTTCAACCCCATCTTCTCTTATAAAGGGTTCGAAACCAAGTCGGGGGACAAGGGCACCATCACCACCGCCCAGGGCGACCAGATCCTGGTGGTACACCGGGATATGGAAGCGGAAGGCGCTTTTCTACAAAAGCTGGAGGGGCTGCATTCCGGTTTTATCCGGCCCGACGGTACCAGTCACCTGGTGCTCAAGGGCAGCGAGGTACTGAAGAACAACTGGTTTTTCCTGTTCATAGACGCGATGAAGGACATGAAGATACCCGTCACGGGTTTCGAGGTCTTGCGCAACTTCCGGTTCAATACCGCCCGTCCCTCCACGCATATCCATATTTCGAGCGGGGTCGACTGGTTCGACGCCCGGGTCGATATACAGTTCGGCGAACAGCACATCGGCATCGCGGCCGTCAAACAGGCTTTGGCCAGCAAACAGTCTTTTGTACAGCTCCCGGACGGCACCCTGGGTATCCTGCCCGAAGAATGGCTGAAAAAATACAGCCTGCTTTTCAAGGTCGGGGAGAATCGGAACGAGAAATTACGGCTGTCCAAATTCCACTTCAGCGTCATCGACGAACTATACGAGAACCGGGACGAGCAGGAGCTGGTGATCCAGCTGGAAGAGAAATACGAGCGTCTGCGGGCCTTCCGCCGCATCGAGGAAATCCCGGCGCCCGCAACCCTTTCCAGGATCCTGAGGCCGTACCAGGTGTCCGGTTTCCAATGGCTCAACTACCTCCGGGAAGTGGGCTGGGGGGGTATCCTGGCCGACGACATGGGTCTTGGTAAGACAGTCCAGGCCCTTTCCTATTTGTCGCATTTCCATGCGGCGAATGGCCGCTTACGCGCCGTGGTCGTGTGTCCTACCACGTTGATGTATAACTGGGAAAACGAAATCAAGAAATTCACCCCCGAGCTCACCTACCTGGTACACCATGGGGGCGCCCGGGCGAAGGACTCGTCGGTTTTCGAGCAATACAACATCATCATCACGACCTATGGCACCCTCCGCAGCGACATCAAGTGGCTGATCGGCGTGGCCTTCGACTATGCCGTCCTGGACGAATCCCAGGCCATCAAGAACCCACACAGCAAGGTGGCCAAGGCGGCCTGTCTGCTGAACGCCAAAAACCGGCTCTGCCTCAGCGGTACGCCGTTGCAGAACAATACCTTCGACATCTACGCCCAGATGAACTTCCTGAACCCCGGTATGCTTGGGAGCGTGGAGTTCTTCCGGAATGAATTTGCCACGCCCATCGACAAGTTCGGGGAACAGGAACAAAAGGACCACCTCCGGCGGCTCCTTTACCCTTTCCTCCTCCGCAGGACCAAGGAGCAGGTCGCCAAGGACCTGCCCGAAAAGACCGAATCCATCCTCTTCTGTGAAATGCTGGACGAACAGCGGCACATATACGAGGCTTACCGGAACGACTACCGGGCCAAGATCCTGGGGACCATCGACGCCCAGGGTATCGACAAGTCCCAGCTGACGATCCTCCAGGGTCTGATGAAGCTGCGCCAGATCTGCGATTCCCCGGCGATCCTGAACGAGCCGGAAAAGTACCCCAACGTCTCCGCCAAGCTGGAAGAGCTGGCGCGCGAAATCAGCGAGAACATCTCCAATCATAAAGCCCTGATATTCTCCCAGTTCCTGGGGATGCTCGCTCTGGTCAAGGAAAAGCTCCAGGAGCTGGAGATACCCTTCGAGTACTTCGACGGAAGCACCAGCGCGCCCGACCGGGAAAAGGCCATCCAGCGTTTCCAGAACGACGAAACCTGTCGCGTGTTCCTGATCTCGCTGAAGGCCGGGGGCGTCGGTCTCAACCTCACCGCCGCCGACTACGTCTATATCGTCGACCCCTGGTGGAACCCCGCCGTCGAGCAGCAAGCCATCGACCGCACCCACCGCATCGGCCAGACCAAGGCCATTTTCGCCTACCGCATGATCTGCAAGGACTCCATCGAGGACAAGATCTTGCAGCTCCAGGAGCGCAAGCGCCTACTGGCCAAAGATTTAATCTCCGACGACCAAGGCTTCGTGAAGTCGCTGTCCCGCGCGGACGTGGAATACCTTTTCAGCTAATTCGGCCTTTCCATTGCGCGCCTACCGCTCGTTCGGCGCATCCCGTTTGGCGTGTGCCGTTTGGCGGCCCCGTGAAGCATGCCTATAGTCACCGGCGTCGAGGTGTGGGGTGGGATGCCTCTTTTACCCTGTTTTGCGAAACTTTTCGCAAAA